>NZ_JBFULZ010000001.1:0-66688 GCF_054049635.1 Cellulomonas sp. P5_C6
CCCGCATGCCGCGGGCGCCGACGTCGTCGCCCGCGAGGTGGTCGCGCAGGAGGCCCGCGGCGATCGCGGGTTCCTCGAGCACGGCGAGGTGGCCGGCGGTCCCGATCGTGGCGTGCATGGCCCTGGGGAGCTGCTCCGCCAGCGACTGCATCGACCTCGGCGTCGTCACCTCGTCGTGCGCGCCGCTGATCAGCAGCGTCGGGACCGGGACGTCGGCGACGCTCCCGGACCGGTCGAACGTCGCGAGCGCCTCGGCGCACCGTGCGTACGACTCGTCGTCGACGTCCAGCAGCGCGTCCAGGGCCCGTGCGCCGGCGCGGGCGCCGCTCGCGAGGAAGTCCGGCGCGAACCAGCGGGCGGCGCTGCCGGCCACGAGGGATGCCGTCCCGCCCGAGCGGACCGCGGCCGCGCGCTGCGCCCAGCCGTCGGCCGTGCCGATCCGGGCGCCGCTGCAGCACAGGGTCAGGGTGAGCACCCGCGCCGGGTGCGCCGCCACGAGCTCGAGGGCGATCGCGCCGCCGAGCGAGACACCGGCCACGTGGAAGGCGCCGCCGCCGGCCTCGTCGACCACGTCGAGCACGGCCGTGGCCAGCTCGGCGACGGTGAACGGCTCGTGCGCCGCCGGACCCGCACCGTGCCCCGGCAGGTCGAGCCGCAGGACGCGGAGCGAGGCCGTCGCGGGGTCCGCGCGCAGGTGCGTGACGACGCCGTCCCAGAGGGCCGTGGTGGTGCCGAGCGAGGGCAGCAGGACGAGCAGGTCCTGGTGGGCGGCCGGGACCGCGCCGGGTGCGAAGGCGCCGCGCAGGCGCGGGACGCTCACGGGCGGGGCCCCTGGTCGAGCGTGTCCCGGAACCGGGTGATCGCCGTGTCCACCACCAGGCCGCACGCGGCCAGCGTGACGTCGTCGGCGGCGGGCACGCCGGAGTCGCGCAGGTTCCTCGCCGCGGCGTCGCGATGGACGGTCAGGCCGGCGACCGCGCGCGCCGCCGCGTCGGCCGAGCCGCCCGCGAGTCGTACGAGGTCCCGTACCGCCGCCCACTCGGCGTGCCACTCGCCCGCCGGACGCTCGTCCACCGAGACTGCGGCGCGGGCCACCGTCGACAGCAGCCCGGGGGCCTGCAGCGCGGCGGCGCTCATGACGACCGGGCCGACGGGGTTGCGTTTGTGCGGCATCGCCGACGAGGCGCCCCCACCTGCCAGCGCCAGCTCGTCGACGCCCTCGCGGGAGCCCATGACGAGGTCGCGGCCGATGCGACCGAGCGCGGCCGTGACGGCGGCGGCCGCCGTGGCGACCGCGAGGACCGGGGTGCGTTCGGTGTGCCACGAGCGGCGGGGGTCGTCGAGTCCGAGGGCGGACGCGAAGCCGGAGCGCAGCACGGTGATCGTGCCGGGGCACCCCGCCGCGCGGTCCGCCTGCTCGCCGGTGCCGACGGCGCCGCCGAGCTGGACCGGGAAGCGGGTGCCGTCGACCACGGCGACGGCGGAGCTGATCCCGTCGAGCCACCCGGCGATCTGCACGCCGAGCGTGGTCGCCGCGGCGTTCCTGCCGAGCGTGTGCCCGACCCGCACCGAGTCCCGCTCCTCGTCGGCCAGGACCGCCAGCGCCGTGCCGGCGGCCACGAGCCGCACCCGCAGCTGGTCGAACGTCGAGGCCGCGACCCGCATGAGCGCGGTGTCGAGGATGTCCTGGCTGGTCGCACCCGCGTGCAGTCGCGGCGCGTCGGCCCCGGCCGCCACGAGCGTCCCGCGCAGCAGCTCGACGAGCGCGACGACCGCGACACCGTCCCGCGCCACGCCGTCCACGAGCGCGTCGCGGTCGAGTGCGCCCGGGTCGGCCGCGACGGCGTCGAGCACGCGGGCGGCCGCCTCGTACGACGTGCCCTCCAGCCGGGCCCAGGAGCGCAGCAGGGCCGCCTCCGCCTGCACCATCGCGGCGAGCACCTGGTCGTCGCCCGCGGCGTCGCGGGTGCCGGCGGTCGCCGGCTGCAGCAGCCCCCAGTCGCCTGGCGTCATCGCGGCGTGCCGTAGTCGAGGAAGACGGTCTCGTCGGCACCCTGCAGGCGGATGTCGAACCGGTAGGAGCGCGGGCCGTCCACGGCGGCGACCAGCGTCCCGCGGCGGTCGGCGTCGACCCGCTGCAGGAGGGGGTCGGCCGCGTTCGCCTCGGGCTCGTCGCCGAAGTACGACCGCGTCAGCAGGTGGTGCAGCAGGCCGCGGGCGAAGACGGCCAGCACGACGTAGGGCGCGGACCCGGATCGGGCGGGCCCGGGCTTGACCGTGCTGAACGAGAAGGCACCGTCGGCCGAGGTCGCGGCCCGGCCGAAGCCGGTGAACCCGTGGGGGTCGCGGTCGAACGACCCGCGCTCCGTCGACGCGCGACCCTCGGCGTCGGCTCCCCACAGCTCGACGACCGCGTCGGGGACGGGGTCGCCCGCGCCGTCGAGGACGACGCCGTGCAGGCGGACCGCGTCCGGCTGCCACGGCGCCCGCACGTCCGGGCCGCCCGGGTAGGGCAGCGCGTACCCGAAGAACGGGCCGACCGTCTGGCTCGGGGTCTGCTCAGGCATGGTCGGCGTCCTCGGGCTCGGTCCACGTCGCCCGGGGGCCGGTCAGCACGACGTCCCAGCGGTAGCCGAGCGCCCACTCGGGCTCGCTGACGTCGTGGTCGTAGGTGGCGACGAGCCGGGCGCGGGCCGCGGGGTCGGTGATCGACTGGTAGATCGGGTCGAGGCCGAACAGGGGGTCGCCCGGGAAATACATCTGCGTGATCAGCCGCTGCGTGAACGCGGTGCCGAAGAACGAGAAGTGGATGTGCGCCGGCCGCCACGCGTTGCGGTGGTTGCGCCACGGGTAGGGGCCGGGCTTGATCGTGGTCAGCCGGTAGGAGCCGTCGTCGCCCGTGATCACCCGACCCACGCCGGTGAAGCTCGGGTCGAGCGGGGCGGGGTGCTGGTCGCGCTTGTGCACGTAGCGCCCGGAGGAGTTGGCCTGCCAGACCTCGATCAGCTGGTTGCGGACYGGCCGCCCCTCGCCGTCGAGCACGTGGCCGGTGACGATGATCCGCTCGCCCAGCGGCTCGCCGGCGTGCTGGATGGTGAGGTCCGACTCGTGGGCGGCCACGTCCGTGTGCCCGAACGCGGGGGAGACCAGCTCGATCTCCTCGGGGTCGGCCCGGACCAGCTCGTGCGTCGGGTGGCGCAGGACCGTCGACCGGTACGGCACGAAGTCGCGGTGCGGGTGCACAGCGGTGCTGCCCTGCTCGCGCGCGTGACGGTCGGCGATCTCGGCCGAGATCGTCTCCTGGCTCAGCTCGGGCATGCTCACTCCCTGAAGGGCAGGCCGGCGTACTGCTCGGCGAGGCTCTGCCGGGCCGCGAGGGACCGGGTGACGTACTCCAGCTGGCCCACCTGGCTGCGGTAGCGGAACCCGCGCGCCGAGGCGTCCGGCTCGTCGTGGTGCACGTGCAGCATCTCGGTCATCCACTGCGAGAACTGCTGCACCTTCCACTGCCTGGCGAGGGCGCGCTCGCTGTACCTCTCCAGGCCCGTGTCGTCCCCGGCCCGGTGGTCGAGCAGCGCCTGGCCCAGCAGCGCGACGTCCGCGACGGCGGAGTTCAGGCCCTTCGCCCCGGTCGGCGGCACGATGTGGCCCGCGTCGCCCGCAAGGAAGAGGCGGCCGTGCGACAGGGTCGAGGCGACGAAGCTGCGCATCGGGGTGACCGACTTCTCGGTGATCGCGCCCTGCGCCAGGGTCCAGCCGTCGATGCCGAGGCGCGTCTGCAGCGCGTCCCAGATCCGCTCGTCGCTCCACCCGTCGATCGTCTCGTCCGCGGCCACCTGCAGGTAGAGGCGCGAGACCTGCCGCGACCGCATGGAGTGCATCGCGAACCCGTCGCGGTGCAGCGCGTAGACGAGGTCGTCCGTCGAGGGCTCCACGTCGGCCAGGATGCCCAGCCACGCGTACGGGTACGACCGCTCCCACGTTTCCCGGGCCTGCGGGGGCAGCGACCGCCGGCACACGCCGTGGTAGCCGTCCGCACCGACGACGATGTCGCACGCGAGCTCGACCTCCTCGTCCCCGTCGCGGTAGCGCACGCTCGGGCTGCTCCCGGTCACGTCGTGCACCTGCACGTCGGCCACCTCGAACACGATGTCGGATCCGGCGCGCTCGTGCTCGGCGAGCAGGTGCGCGACGAGCGCCTGCTGCCCGTAGACGGTCACGGTCCGCCCGACCAGCTCGGGGAAGTCGAGGTGGTGCCGCTCGCCCTCGTACTGCAGGTAGATCCCGTGGTGGGTCAGGCCGCGCCGGCGCAGGTCGTCGTCCATCCCGAGCGACGCGAGCAGGTCGACCGTGCCCTGCTCGAGCACCCCGGCGCGGACGCGGCCCAGCAGGTGCTCGCGCGTGGTGGCCTCGAGGATCCGGAACGGCACACCGGCCTGGGCGAGGATGTGGCCGAGCGTGAGGCCCGCGGGCCCGGCGCCGACGATGGCGACGCTCGTCGTCTGCTGCACGGTCGTGCTCACGGCCGGGCGACGAAGGTCTGGCGGATCTCCCCGATGCCGTCCACGGTGCTGACCAGCGTCTCGCCCGGCTGCAGGAAGCGCTGCGGCGTGCGGCGGTTGCCGACGCCGGCGGGCGTGCCGGTGAAGATCAGGTCGCCCGGCAGCAGCCGGCACACCGCCGAGAGGCGCGCGACGAGGTCGTCGACCGGGAAGATGAGCTCGCTCGTGCGCCCGTGCTGGATCACCTCGTCGCCGATGCGGGACTCGAAGCCCACGTCGTCGCGGTCGGGCAGCTCGTCCGGCGTGACGACGACGGGTCCGATCGGCCCGAACCCGGGGTGGGACTTGGCCAGCGAGAACTGCGGCGGCGTGCCCCGCAGCTGCTGCACCCGCTCCGAGAGGTCCTGACCGACCGTGAGCCCGGCGACGGCGTCCCACGCGTCCGCGCGCGGGATCCGGTAGCCGCCGCGCCCGATGACCGCGACGACCTCGATCTCCCAGTCCACGTGCCCCTCGGGCAGCGCGACGGTGGTCACCGGACCCGCGATGCTGCTGGGGAACTTGGTGAACACGAGCGGCTCGTCCGGCGCGACGAACCCGGCCTCGGCGGCGTGCGGCCGGTAGTTCAGCGCGATCGCGAACACCTGGCGCGGCGCCGGCACCGGTGCACCGAGCTCGTCTGCCCTCACGGTCGCCGCGGCGGACCAGTCGGCACCCGGCGCCCACGCGACGACGTCCGACCACCGCTCGAGCGCGGCGACCGGGTCCGCCGGCAGGTCGCCGCCGGACGCGGTAGCGACGTCGAGCGCCCGGTCGCCACGGACGAGGGTGAACTGACCGTCGAGGGTGCCGAACCTCATCGCGTCAGCCGTTGGTGGGCGAGTAGAGGTCGGTCGTGTACGGCTCCGTGTCGTGCGCGGCGCTCCACGGCACGACGTGGTTGCGTAGGATGCCCACGCCCTCGATCTCCGCCTCGATCCGGTCGCCAGGCTGCAGGTAGAAGTCGAAGGGGTTGGGCTGGATCGCCGCGACCCCCGAGATGGTGCCGGTGGTGATGATGTCGCCCGCGCTGTAGCCCTGCGCCGAGTGGTACGCGACCAGGTGGGGCAGCGAGATGATCATGTCCGAGGTGTTGCCCTGCTGGCGGACGTCGCCGTTGACCCGCAGCTCCATGCGCAGGTTCTGCGCGTCCGGGATCTCGTCCTTGGTGACGATCCACGGGCCGATCGGGCAGAACGTGTCGATGCCCTTGGAGAACGAGAAGACGCCGGACTGCATCTCGCGGCGCTGGATGTCGCGGGCCGTGATGTCGTTGAAGACGAGGTAGCCGGCGATGTAGTCGTCGGCCTCCTCGGGCCCGAAGAACTTGCCGCTCTTGCCGATGATGACGCCGAGCTCGAGCTCGTAGTCCATCTCCCGCGTGAGCCCCTCGGGGTACACGATCGCGTCGTCCGGACCGATGATCGCGTCGACGTTCTGGAAGAACACGATGCCCTTGTGCACCGGGTGCGACCAGTTCACCGCAGCGAGCTCCTCGTGGTGGGCCGCGAAGTTGCCGGCCGTGTGGAAGAACTTCTTGGGGACGATCGGCGCCCGCAGGTGGACCGCGTCGAGGGCGAACCGGCGGCCCGTCTCGCCGACGTCGCCCTCGGTGCCTCCCCGCTCGAAGAACTCCCGGGTCGAGCCGACGCCCAGCTCCACGACCTCGTCACCGTCGAGATACCCCACGAGGCCCTCGTTGAACGTCACGAGCTTCATCGCTCGACCCTCTTTCACTCTACGAAAGTTAGTTTCACAATTCTGATGACGCGGCGGTCCGCGTGTCAAGCGGCGCGGCGGTCAGTGCGGGGGAGCGGCGACGCGCAGCACGCGAAGCTGCAGCGACAGCGTGTCGTAGTAGCCGACGAGCGTGAGCAGCTCGAACAGCTGGGGGAGGCCGAGCACGTCCCTGGCCTGCGCGAACGCCTCGTCGTCGAGGTCGCCGGCGGTCAGGAGCAGGTGGGTGGTGCGGGCGACGACGCGCTCCGCCTCCGTGGTCAGGACGTCGTAGTCGTGCTCGCGCAGGGCCTCGAGCTCGGCGTCGGTCAGGCCCGCGTGGCGCCCCACGGCCTCGTGGGCGTACCACTCGAAGTCCGAGTCGCGGAGCGCGGCGACCACGAGGATGGCGATCTCCCGGGCCCGGTCCGAGAACGTCGTCCGGTACCGCACGGCCGCGCCGAGCTCCTGCAGCGCCATGCCGACGCCGGGCTGCAGGAGGAACGCGTTGAAGGGCCCCTCGAGCGCTCCGTCGTCGTCGACCAGCCGGAACAGGGTCGGTCCCTGGGCACGCGGGCCCCCGGTGACGGCGTCGTACACGGCGCGCTGCGCCTCGTCGAGCGAGGCCGGGTCGAGACGCGGGGCGCGGGTCACGCGTGGCCGCCGGACAGGAGCGCGGAGATCTCCGCGCACGTGTCCAGCAGCGTCGGCCGCAGCTCGCGCACGATGCGCTGCGTCGACCAGTCGCGCGCCTGGACCGCCAGGTTGACGCCCGCGACGACGCGCCCGCCGGCGCCGGTGACGGGACCGGCGACCGAGCGCAGGCCGTACGCCAGCTCCTCGTCCTGCATCGCCCAGCCCTGCTGCCGGATCTGCTCGAGCTCGGCCCGCAGCTCGTCCAGCGACACCTTCGCGTTCKGGCCGTGCTGCGCCGCGAACGACTCCGGGGTGATCCGCGAGGCCAGGTCGTCCTCGTCGAGGTGAGCGAGCAGGAGCTTGCCGATCGACGTCGTCACGGCCGGCAGCGTCGAGCCCACCTGGATGTTCGCGGTGACGAGGTCGGAGTTGCGCAGCCGCACGAGGTAGAGGACGTGGTCCCCGGAGAGCACCGCGAGGTTGACCGTCTCGCCCGTGCTCTCGCCCAGGTGCTGCAGCTTGGGGGTCGCGACGCCGACGAGGTCGAGGCTGCGCAGCGCCGCGGACCCGAGGGTCAGGGTGCGCACGCCGGGCCGGTAGTCGCCGTTGGGCAGGTGGTCGAGGTAGCCCTCGGAGGCGAGGGTCTGGACCACGCGGTACACGGTCGGCATCGGCAGGCCCGCGGCCGTCGCGAGGTCCGTGACCCGCCAGGCGGGCCGCTGCTCGTCGAACAGGCTGAGGATCCGCAGCCCCTTCGCCAGGGCCTCGACGCGGTACTCGCGCTTCTCGGCCGTCCCGGCGTCGGACGGGTCGGCTGCGGTGGCGACCTTGTTCTTGGGGGGCATCCATGTCCTCCGTGCTCGTCGTCCCGGCTCGTCGGCGTCAGCCTAGGGGGAACGCTCTGCGACGCCTGGACAGGCTCGCGGTGTCTACCGTAGCCTATCCGAAAGCGACTTTCATGATGCGAGAGTGAAGGGACACCGGAGTCCATGGGGGAATGGCTGGGTCTAGGGGGCAGGCCCGCTCTCGTCGTCGGCGCGGGTGGCCTCGGCGGGGCGAGCGCGGTGAGCCTCGCCGGGCAGGGCGCGCGGGTCGTCGTGGCCGACCGGGACGGGAACGCCCTGGAGTCCGTCGCACGGGCCGCGAAGGACCAGGGTGTCGAGGTCGTCACGGTGCAGGCCGACGTGGCCACCCCCGAGTCGTCCCGCGCCGTGGTCGAGGAGGCCGCGCAGCTCGTCGGGACGCCGCAGCTGTTCCTGCACGCCGTCGGGCGCAACGACCGCCGGCCCGTCCTGGAGCTCGCGGACGACGACTGGCAGTCGATCCTCACCCTGAACCTGTCCACCGCGTGGTGGCTCGGCCAGGAGGTCGGCCGGCGCATGGTGGCGGCAGGGACGGGCCGCATGGTCTTCGTCTCCTCCGTCTCGGCGCTCCTGGCCCACGCCAACCACGCGCCGTACGCGGCGACCAAGGGCGGCATCAACCAGCTGATGCGCGTGATGGCCCGCGAGTGGGCGCCCTACGGCGTCAGCGTTAACGCGGTCGGTCCCGGGTACGTCGAGACCGACCTGACGCGGACCTACCTCGCACGCGACGGGCACCGCGAGGAGCTCGAGTCGCTCGTCCCGGCGCGCCGCCTGGGCCGCCCCGAGGAGGTCGCCGACGCTGTGACGTTCCTGCTCTCCGAGCGGGCCGAGTTCATCACCGGGCAGTGCCTCTACATCGACGGCGGCCGCACGCTGGTCTGACCGCCACCCGACCGATCCGTTCGAACGCAAAGGACACACCGCCGTGCCTCTCGCTCCCCTCCCCGTCCCGCGGCGCTTCGAGGGCCGCACCGTCGTCGTCACCGGAGCCGGCACCGGCTTCGGCGCCGAGATCGCGGTCCGTGCCGCCCAGGAGGGCGCCCGCGCCGTGGGCATCCACTACCGCAGCTCCGCCGCCGGCGCGGAGGCCACGGCCGCACGGGTGCGCGCCGAGGGCGCCGAGGCCGTCCTGCTCCAGGCCGACATCGTGGAGTGGGCGCAGGTGGCCGCGATGGCCGACGCCGCGTTCGAGGCGCTGGGCCAGGTCGACGTGCTGATCAACAACGTGGGCGACGTCGCGCGCGAGCAGATGTCGTGGCGCGACATCACCGAGGAGTCGATCGACCACGTCCTCGCCGTCGACATCAAGGGCACCATGGCGTGCATCCACGAGTTCGGGCAGCGGATGCTCGACCAGGGGCACGGCAGCATCGTCAACATCGGCTCGACCGTCATCGTCCGCGGCAGCGCGCGTGCCCCGCAGTACGCGGCGGCCAAGTACGGGCTCCTCGGCGCCACCAAGTCCTACGCCCACGCGTTCGCGCCGACCGTGCGCGTCAACATCTTCGCGCCCGGGTTCATGGAGACCGAGGCGACGCTGGGCCGCAAGGACTGGCAGTCGGGCCGCGGCGACCAGCTGCGGTCGCTGACGCCGATGGGGCACATCCCCGGGCCGGCCGAGATCGCGGGGGCGGCCCTGTTCCTCGCCACCGACGACGCGGCGCACATCACCGGGACCTACATGGTCGCCGACGGCGGCTACAACATGGTCGGCGCGTGAGCACCCACCCGCGCGACCTCCCGCTCGCCGAGGCGCGCGCGCTGGTGCAGCGCGCGGTCGACAAGGCCGAGCAGCTCGGCCTGCGGGGCGGCATCGCGGTGGTCGGGGCCAGCGGCGCGCTGGTCACGGCGTCGCGGCTCGACCACGGCGGCCCCGGCGGCATGGCGCGGGCCCGGTCCAAGGCGTGGATCTCGGCCACCCAGCAGATCCCGAGCGCCGAGCACCTCCAGCGCATGACGCACCTGCCGGCACCGATCTCGACCGGCTTCGTGGCCGCCTCGCCCGAGGCCGTGTTCCCCGGGGCCGGGGGCATGCCCGTGCTCCGCGACGACGTCGTCGTCGGCGGGGTCGCCGCGTCCGGCGCGACGGTCAGCCCGTTCCTGCCCACCGGCGTGGCGCCCGAGGTGGTGAGCGCCGACGGCGATCCCGCCAACCCCGAGGACCTGCTCATCGCGTACGCGCTCGGCACGGGCCGCTACGTCGGGCAGCACGGCGACGACCGCGCGAGGTGGGAGGCCCGGTTCGGGGACCTCGTGGTGCTGCCCGAGGCCAGCCTCGGGATGAAGGACGCGCCACGAGCGAGCGCCCAGGACGAGCTGACCTGGGCACTCGCGCTCTGCGACGCCGTGATGGATCGCGCCCGGGCGCGCGGGGTGCTCGTGTCCGTCGCCGTCGTCGACCGCGGCGGGGACCCCGTGCAGCAGGACCGGATGGACGACGCGGTCGCCGGCGGCGTCGACGTCGCGCTCGCCACCGCGTCGGCCGCCGCGCGCTTCGGGCGGCCCAGCGGCGAGCTGGCGACGGACTTCGGACCCGCCGCGAACGTGCTGGGCACGCTGTCGCCGTCGCCGTTCCTCGCGGCACCCGGCGGAGTACCGCTCGTGGTGGACGGGCGCGTCGTCGGCGCGCTCGGCGTGGGCGGCGCGGACCCGGTGACGTGCGCCGAGATCGCCGCCGAGGTGGCGGCCCGGTGACCGTGCGCGTCGCCGTCCTCGGCTGCGGTGCCATCGGCAGCCTCTACGCGGCCCACCTGGCCCGGGTCCCGGACGTCGAGGTCTGGGCCGTCGATCCCTGGGCCGAGCACGTCGCGGCCATCGAGCGCGACGGGCTGCGGGTCACCGGCAACGCCGACTTCGTCGCGCCGGTGCGCGCGGTGGGCGACGCCGCCCGGCTGCCGGACTGCGCGTTCGGGATCGTCGCCACCAAGTCGCTGCACACCCGGGCCGCCGTCGAGGCAGCGCGGCACGCGCTCCGCGATGCCGCGGTGGTGAGCGTGCAGAACGGGATCGGGAACGAGGAGGTCGTCGCGGAGGTCCTGCCCAGGGTCGTGCGCGGCAGCATCATCACCGCCGGAGCCGTCACGGCGCCGGGGACGGTGCGGTACGACGCCCCCGGCGACTCGTGGTTCGGCCCGTTCGAGCCGAGCCCCGCCACCGCCGACGAGATCGAGCGGCTCGCCGCTCTCCTGACGGAGGGCGGCCTGCGCACCCACGCGCTGGCCGATGCGCGCGGCCCGCAGTGGACGAAGGTCGTCTTCAACGCCGCCACCAGCCCGCTCGCGGCCCTCACTGGGCTGACCGTGGGGCAGGTCTGCACCGACCCCGGGCTGCGGGTCCAGGTCCACGCCCTGATCGACGAGGCCCTCGCGGTGTGCGCGGCCGCCGGGATCGTGCTGCTCCGGGAGCCGGCCGAGTCGGTGCGGGAGGCGATCGACGAGGCGTTCTGGCACAAGCCGTCGATGCTGCAGGACGTCCTGGCCCACCGGGCGACCGAGGTCGACGTCCTCAACGGCGGCATCGCGCTCGAGGGCGCGCGGGTGGGCGTCGCGACGCCCCTGCACGATGCCATGGTCGCGCTGGTCCACGGGCTCGAGAGCTCGTGGACGGCGGAGTCGTCGCACTGATCCCAGGGAAGGACCACCGCCATGCCCGGTCGAGTGCTCGGACTGTCCAGCGGGGTCCCGGGGGGCAKCGCCGAGATCCTGCTGATCGAGGCGCTGCGCGCCGCGCAGGCCGACGGTGCGTCCGTCGAGCTGGTGCGGCTCGACGACCTGAGTGACGCCGCCGACTGGTTCTGGGAGCGGCTCGTCGCGTGCGACGGGTGGATCGTCAGCGCGCCGATCATCAGCCGGACCGTGCCCGGTCGGTTGAAGGTGCTCGCCGACCTGCTGCTCGGCCCCAACGCCGACGCCGCGATCATCGAGGGCATCCTCGCGGCCCGGCGTTCGGGGGCGGACCCGCAGGTCCCGTTCCGCGTCGACGAGCGGGTGCTCAAGCCGCGCGTCGCCGGGTTCATCGCGTGCGGGGGCTCGCTGACCTCGCAGTGGAAGGCGCTCGCGCTGCCGGTCATGCACACGCTGGCCTTCTCGATGCACATCAAGGTCGTCGACCAGATGGTGGTCGAGGGGGCCGGGACCCCGCAGTCGGTGGTGCTCGACGCCGACGCGATCGGCCGGGCCGCCGACCTGGGTCACCACGTCGCGAGCCAGCTGGGCCGCGCGTGGCAGGCGGCGGAGTACCTGGGCGCGCCGGGCGCCTGCCCGATGTGCCGGCTCGACGTCGTCGTGCTCGCCGGCAGGGACGTGGAGTGCGCGACGTGCGGGGCCCGGGGTCGGCTCGGGGAGGACTTCGCCGTCGAGTGGACCGACCTCACCACGTCCGTGATCTCCCTGGAGGAGAAGCGGGCGCACTACGTCGAGATCGTCGAGACCGCGCAGCGGCACGCGGCCCAGCGGGACCTGATCGACGAGCGCGCGCGGGCCTACGCGGCGTTCCCCGTCACCCGTCCGGACGCCTGAGCGCGGTCACAGTTGAGTCACGACCGCGCGGGACGTAGACAACGCGCGGTCGCCGAACTACCGTTGTCGCTAGTTGGAAAGTCACTTTCACGATGTGAGAGCGATACAACACCGCGGACATCAAAGGAGATCCCCGTGAGCTTGTCCCGCCGGCACTACACACGCACCATGTCGGGCCTCGCGCTCGCCACCGCTGTCGGCCTGCTGGCCGCGTGCAGCGGCTCCGGCAGCGACGACACGGCCGCGACGTCCGGGTCCACGGACGGCAGCTCGGCCGCCTCCTCGCTGCCGCAGACCCTCGCGTTCTCGCCCATCGGCCTGCAGGTCCCCGCGATGAAGGGGCTGTCCGAGGGAGTGACCGGGTACGGGAAGTCGCAGGGCTGGGAGGTCATCGTCCAGGACCCGAGCCTCGACCCGACCAAGCAGGTCCAGCAGGTGACCGAGGTGCTCGACTCCGGCCGCGCAGGCGCGGCGTGGATCATCGCGATCGCCCCCAAGTCGATGAGCGACGTGCTCAAGAAGGCCCAGTCGAGCGGCATCCCGGTGCTGATCAACGGCGTGCCGGCCGACTACGGCTTCGACGGCCCGCAGGCGGGCATCTCGTTCGACACCATCGACTACGCAGCCGGCGGCACGGCCGTCGGCGAGCAGCTGGGCAAGTGCATCAACGAGAAGATGGGCGGGACCGCGAACGTCCTGTACGGCGAGTCGGCGGCCGGCACGGCCGGCAAGGAGGAGTCCGACAAGGCGTTCAAGGACGCGCTCGCCAAGACCGCTCCGGACGCGAAGATCGTGCAGAGCTGGACGATCTCGGACCGCGCCGCGTCGCAGACCGACGTCGGCAACATCCTGCAGGGCCAGCCCGACGCCAACGCGGTCGCCTCGACGAACGACGAGGGCGCGCTCGGCGCCATCGGCGCCTTCAAGGCGGCGGGCAAGGAGCTGCCCTGCATCGTCGAGTTCGGCGKCAACGACGAGGTCCTCGGCCTGGTCAAGGACGGCACGATCTACGCATCCGTCGCGCTGCAGTTCGGCGACGACATGACCCAGTCGTTCGACACGCTGGTCGAGATGCAGAAGGACCCGACCGCCGTCGGCCCGATGCTCACGGTTCCGCAGAAGGTCATCACGGCCGGCAGCTGACCGGACGCGTGAGGGAAGAGACGTGACGATGAGCCTGCCCACAGAGGCGCACGGCCAGGTGGCCCCCGACGAGCCGGGGGCCACCGTGCCGGCACAGCCTGCCCCGCCCGCACCCGCACCGTCGCCCGTCGGCGACAGCGCGGGGGTGCGCGGCCTGATCTTCCTGCGGGACCGCGGCATCTTCGTGCTGTGGGGGTTGCTGATCGTCGCGTTCAGCTTCTGGTGCAGCCCCTACTTCGCGAGCCTGAACAACGCGATCCTCATCGCCAACGCGGCGGCCATCAGCGCGATCTTCGCGGCGGGCGTGGCGGTCGGGATCATCTGCGGGGCGCTCGACCTCTCGATCCCGGGCGTCGCCGCGCTGGCCAGCTGCCTGACGGGCTGGCTGATGATCAACGGCGCGCCGGTCTGGCTCGCCCTCGTGGCCGGTCTGGCCGTGGGGCCGCTGGTGGGGCTGCTCAACGGGCTCGTCTCGCTGCGCGGCTTCAACCCGATCATCGTGACCATCGCGACGCTCTCGTTGACGTCCGCGGCCGCCGCCATCATCGCGGGCGGCTACACGATCCCCGGGCTCGACGCCCTCGACTTCATGGGCACCCAGCGCTACCTAGGCGTGCCGGCGCCGGTCTGGATCGTCGCCGTGCTGTTCCTCGTCGGCACCGTCTTCCTGACCCGGACCCGGGACGGCATCCGGCTGATGGCGGTCGGCGGCAGCGCCGAGGCCGTGCGCCGGTCCGGCATCCACAGCAACCGGTACCGGGTGCTGGCGTTCATGATCAGCAGCGGCTGCGCCGCCCTCGGTGGCCTCGTCACCGCGGCCACGGTCACCGAGGCCAGCCCGTCGGCCAGCCCGGGCATCATCTTCACGGCGCTGACGGCCGTCGCGCTCGCCGGCGTCTCGCTCGTCGGCGGCCGGGGCAGCCTGCCCCGCGTCCTCGTCGGCGCCCTGGTGCTCGCGACGATCTCCAACGGCCTGACCATCAAGGGCGTGCAGCCGTACTGGGCGACGGGCGTCACCGGCCTGCTGCTGCTCGGCTCGCTCGCCCTCGAGCGCTGGATCTCCATGACGGTCTCGCGCCGGCTCATGGCCACGGCGCAGGCATCCGTCCACACGGGAACGCGGTGAACGCCATGACCGACCAGACACCGGCACTCGAGCTCGAGGCCGTCGACATGCACTACGGCTACGTCCGGGCCCTCGACTCCATCGACTTCCGGGTGGGGCAGGGCGAGGTCGTCGGCCTGCTCGGCGACAACGGAGCCGGCAAGTCGTCGCTGCTGAAGGTGATGTCCGGAGCGCACCGACCCTCGGGCGGCACGCTCCGGGTGCACGGCACCGAGGTCGAGTTCCACGCGCCCAGCGATGCCACGCGGGCCGGGATCCAGATGGTCTACCAGGACCTCGCCCTGGTGGAGCCGTTGGACATCGCGACGAACCTCAACATCGGCCGCGAGATCCTCCGCAAGGGTCTGCTGGGCACGATCGGCTTCGTGGACCACAAGGCGCAGCGTCGCCGGTCCGAGGCCGAGCTCGACCGCCTGGGCGTCCGGACGGCGGCGATGACCCGCCCGGTCGAGATGCTCTCCGGCGGTCAGCGCCAGGTCGTCGCCCTGGCCCGCAGCGCCACGCGCGTGTCCGGCGAGCAGAACGGCATCCTGCTGCTCGACGAGCCCACGGCCGCCCTCGGCTACGAGCAGACGCAGGTGGTGGAGGCGCTCATCCGGCGGATGGCGGACCAGGGGATCGCGATCGTCCTGGTCACCCACAACCTCCCGCTGGCGACGTCGGTGTGCCACCGGATCGCGGTGCTCAACCGCGGCCGCAAGGTGGCGGACCTCCCCACGGCCGAGACGGACAACGACCAGCTCGTCGGGTGGATCACCGGGGCCCGCGCCTCGATGTTCGTCTGACGTGCCCGCCGCTCCCCGGGCCGTCCGGGTCGACGTCGTCGGCGGCGACGCCCTCGGGGTGGGCGACCGCCCGGCGCTGTCGTGGTGGCTCCCGCAGGGGGCCACCCGGCAGAGCGCCTACCGGGTGGTCACCGACGACGGGTACGACTCGGGGGTCGTCGGGTCGGACCGCCAGTCGTACGTCGAGGTCCCCGTGTTCGACCGGTCGCGGCGCAGCTGTCACGCCCGCGTCCAGGTGCGGACGGACCTGGGGGAGAGCGACTGGAGCGAACCGGTCCTGCTCGAGAGCGGTCTGCTCGCCGAGGCCGACTGGTCGGCCCGGTGGATCGGGGCCGACGAGCCGACGCCCGCGCCGAAGGCCTCGCGGCCGGCCGTGTGGCTGCGGACCCTGGTCGAGCTGGAGCCCTCGGACGCCCGCCTGCACGTCACCGCGCTCGGCCTGTACGAGGTGTTCCTCAACGGTGCGCGCGTGGGAGACGTCGAGCTGGCCCCGGGCTACACGCAGTACGCGCGACGGGTCCAGCGGCAGTCCTACGACGTCACGCATCTCCTGCGACCCGGGCGGAACGCCGTCGCGGTGCTGCTCGCCGACGGCTGGTTCCGCGGTCAGGTGGGCGCGCCGCGCGCCGCCGACGAGTTCGGCACCGACACCGCCCTGCGGCTGCAGCTCGAGGTCCTGGACGGCGGAGCGTGGACCACGGTTGCGGCCACGGGGGAGCACTGGCGCACGGGACCGTCGCACGTGCTGGCCGCGGACCTCATCGGGGGCCAGCGCGAGGACCGCGGTCTGGTCGACGCGGCCGTGCACACCGCCGTCGAGCTGCCCGGCTGGACCGCGGCGGTCGTCCGTGACGTCGACGTCGTGGTGGTCGGCGCGGTCGCGCCGCCCGTGCGCCGGACGCAGGAGCTCCGACCCGTCGCGGTCACCCGGCTCGCCGACGGTGCGTCCCTGGTCGACCTGGGCCAGAACATCAACGGGTGGACGCGGGTCACGGATCTCGGGCCGGCGGGGACCACGCTCGTGCTGCGGCACGGCGAGCACGTCGACCACACCCCCGACCTCACGACCGCCCACCTCGACGTCGACCTCCCGATGCTCCCGGAACCGCTGCCGCTCGGTCAGGTCGACTCGGTGACCTCGGCCGGCACGCCCGGGGACGTGTTCGAGCCGCGGTTCACCACCCACGGGTTCCGCTACGTCCGGGTCGACGGCCATCCGCGGACCCTGACGCCCGACGACGTCACCGGCGTGGTCGTGCACTCCGACCTGCGCCGCACGGGCTGGTTCGCCTGCAGCGACGAGCGGGCGCAGCGCCTGCACGACGCGGTCGTGTGGTCGCTGCGCGGGAACGTGTGCGACATCCCGACGGACTGCCCGCAGCGCGAGCGCGCCGGGTGGACCGGGGACTGGCAGGTCTTCGCGCCGACGGCCGCGGTGCTGTTCGACGTGCTCGGGTTCAGCCGGAGGTGGCTGCGGGACGTCGCGCTCGACCAGCGCGCCGACGGGTGCGCGGCGAACATGTCGCCGTGCCCGCCCGCCGAGGGGTTCGACGGCCCGATCGGGTTCCTCAACGGCTCCGCGGGCTGGGGCGACGTCGTCGTGGCCACGCCGTGGGACCTCTACCAGGCCTACGGCGACCTCTCGCTGCTGCGCGAGTCGTGGACCGCGGCCTCCCGCTGGCTGGACTTCGCGATCCGCGGGGCCGCAGGTGGGCGGCACCCCGACCGGGCGGCCCGGCGCCCGGAGGCGGCGCCGCACGAGGAGTTCCTGTGGGACACCGGGTTCCACTGGGGCGAGTGGCTCGAGCCCGGAGTCGAGGTCGGTGACTTCCGGGCGTTCGTCGGCGCCGACAAGTCCGAGGTGGCGACCGCGTACCTGCACCGCTCCGCCGCGACGATGGTCCGCATCGGAGAGCTCCTCGGCGAGGACGTCGCCCGGTATCGCAGGGTCGCGGACGGGGCCCGAGCCGCCTGGCAGGCGGAGTTCGTCCGGCCGGACGGGACGTTGCGGGTGCAGACGCAGGCCTCGCACGTGCGGGCGCTGGCGTTCGACCTGGTGCCCGACGGGCTGCGCCCGGCCGTCGCCGACGGGTTGGTGCGGCTCGTCGCCGAGGCCGGCGGCCACCTGGGCACGGGGTTCCTGTCGACCGGGCTCCTGCTGCCGACCCTCGCCGAGGCCGGCGGCGTCGACACCGCGTACGCGCTGCTGCTCCAGGACACCGAGCCCTCGTGGCTGACCATGATCGACCGCGGCGCGACGACCGTCTGGGAGCGCTGGGACGGCGTCGACCAGCACGGGGACGCCCACGGCTCGCTGAACCACTACAGCAAGGGCGCGGTGGCGTCGTTCCTGCACCGGCACGTCGCCGGCCTGCAGCCGACCGCGCCGGGCTACCGCACGTTCCAGGTCCGGCCGCTGCCCGGCGGCAGGCTGACCTGGGCGACTGTGCGGCACGACAGCCCGTTCGGCCCGATCGAGGTGGCCTGGCGGATCGACGACGACACCTTCGAGCTCGACGTGCAGGTGCCGCCGGGGACGTCCGCGCGGGTGGTGCTGCCCGACGGGTCGACCGAGGAGGTCGGGCCGGGCCCGCACCACCGGCGGGTCACAGGGTCGTGGCCTCGCCCGTGACGAGCCGCCGCACGACGCCCTCGGGGCTGAACGCGGCGAGCATGCCGGCGTACTTGCCGGGGTCCGTCGTCTCGCCCTCGTGGATCGGCACGGCCACCCGCGGGGCGACCGCCCGGACGTACTCGACGGCCTCGGCCAGCTTGAGCCACGGGCCGTCGATCGCCACGGCGAGCACGTCGACGTCCCGGCCCGGCAGCACGAACGAGTCGCCCGGGTGCAGGAGGGCGCCGTCGTCGACGAGGTATGCCGCGTTGGTGCACCCCGGCACGTCGGCGTACACGGGTGCGTGCAGGTCGCCCAGCACCTCGACCACCGAGCCGCCGAACGTCAGGCGGTCGCCGGGCCGGGCGACGACGACGGTGGCGGCGAGGCCGGACACGGCAGCCTCGGTGTCGGCGTCGACGACGAGCGTGGCTCCCGGGTTCGCCGCGAGCAGCGCACCCAGTCGGCCGGTGTCGACGTGGTCCGGGTGCTGGTGGGTCACCAGGACGGCATCGAGGTCGCGCAGGTCCTCGAAGGTCGACATGGTGCCCGGGTCGAGCAGGAGCCGGGCTCCGTCGGTCTCGACGAGCAGGCAGGCGTGGCCGAGGTGGGTGAGCTGCATGGCCCCATGCTCTCACTCTCAGAACATGACTTCCACAGAACGGGAGACGCCGTGAGTCCGCTACATCACCTCGGGTACTGGGTCGAGGATCTCGACGAGGGGATCGACCGCGCGGTCCGCACGCTCGGCGTCGGCCCCTTCCTGGTCCACGAGCACGTCCGCTTCGAGACGTTCACCCTGGCGGACGGGACGGCGGTGGACGACCCCGCCTACTTCGACCACTCGGCGGCGTTCGCCTCCTGGGGCCCGGTCGTGCTGGAGCTCGCCGTCGTGCACTCGGTCGACCCGTGGCTGGCCGCGGCCTACGGTCTGGGCTCGCCCGGCCTCGGGCACGTCAGCTGGGTGGTCGACGACCTCGAGGCGGAGTCGGCGCGGCTGGAGGAGCAGGGCTGCCGGCTGATCCACACGGCGAGCTCGGGGGCGGTGTCCGTCGCGTGGCACGACGGCGGAGCGCTGTTCCCGCACCCGGTCGAGGTGCATCGCGCCGGCGCGCCGATCCTCGGGATGCACGGTCGACTGACGGCTCTCGCGGCAGGCTGGGACGGTCGCGACACCCGCCGGCCGATGCAGGGCTGAGGGTGCTGGATTCCTGGCCGGACGCGCTATATCCTTGATGCGAAAGTCGCTTTCACAGGACGAAAGTGTCGCCTTGCACAAGGGAGTGCCGCCGTGACCGATCCCCGACCGTTGCACGTCCTCATCGCCGGTGGTGGCCTCGCCGGCCTCGCCACCGCCCAGGGACTGCGCAAGTCCGGCCACACCGTCGAGGTGTTCGAGCGGGACGCCGACCTCGACCGCAAGCAGGGCTACTACCTGCACTTCAACGCGATCGGCGGCGAGGCCCTGCACCGGTGCCTGCCCGACGACCTGTACGCGCTCTACCAGCAGACCTCGCGCCGCAGCTACGACCGGCCCGAGTCGATCGTGCTGGACAACCAGCTGAACGAGCTGAGCTCCCAGCCGCACATGGGGCCGCCCAACGACGGGCCCGTCCCGCACACGGGCGTGCACCGTCGGACGCTGCGGCAGATCCTGTCCGGCCGCCTCGGGGACTCGATGCGCACGGGGGCGCCCGTGGTGTCGTACGTCGAGGACGCCGACGGCGTCACGGTGACGCTCGCCGACGGCAGCACCGCGCGGGGCGACGTGCTGGTCGGCGCCGACGGCATCCGCTCGGCGGTCCGCCGCCAGCTCCTGCCCGAGGTCCCGGTCATCCCG
This sequence comes from Cellulomonas sp. P5_C6, assembly GCF_054049635.1. Classification (NCBI taxonomy): domain Bacteria; kingdom Bacillati; phylum Actinomycetota; class Actinomycetes; order Micrococcales; family Cellulomonadaceae; genus Cellulomonas; species Cellulomonas sp. P5_C6. The sequence goes on from NZ_JBFULZ010000001.1 coordinate 19,785, forward strand.
ACGGGCATCCGCGGCATCGGGGTCTACGGCCGGACGCTGCTCACCCCGGAGCTCGACGCGGTCCTGCCGAACATCCTCGACCAGGGCGTCCTCATCGCCGTGGACCGCAAGGGGTCCCGCCTGCTCGTCGCCAACTTCCGGCCACGGCAGCCCGCCGACGAGGCCGCCGCCGAGCTCACCCCGGACATCTCGCTCGACCCGGTGCCCGCCTACGCGATGGTGAGCTGCAGCCTCGCCCCCGGCACGGACGTCCCGCCGGCCGGCGAGTGGACCGAGCAGACGGCGCTCGACCTGCGCGACTCCATGCTCGCCGCCATCGACGGGTGGCACCCCGCGGCGGCGGCGCTCGTCGCGAACATGKACCCGGCGTCCATGTTCGCGATCCCGTTCGGCTTCCTCGAGCCGGCCGACAGCTGGGAGCCGTCGCGCGTGACGATCATCGGCGACGCGGCGCACGGCATGCTCCCGACCCTCGGCATGGGCGCCAACCTCGCGCTGAACGACGCCGCCCTGCTCGTCGACCAGCTGGACCGGGTCGCGCGCGGCGAGGCGGAGCTCACCGACGCGATCGGCGCCTACGAGGCGACGATGCGCGCGACCGCGTACCCGATCCTGCGCATGACCGTGGACCACGACAAGAACTTCGGCGGCGGCGCGCTGGCGGAGACGACCGGGGATCGGCAGGCAGGGTGACGGGGCGGCTGGCAGGCCGGGTCGTCCTCGTCACGGGCACGGGCGGCGGCATCGGCCGGGCCACGGCGCTGCTCTGCGCGCGGGAGGGCGCCCACGTGGTCGGGTGCGACCTGAACCCCGGGCCGTCGCAGGAGACGGTCGACCTGGTGAGGGCGGCCGGCGGCCGGATGGACGCGGTCGCGCCGGTCGACCTGGCCACCGAGGACGGCGCGCAGGCGTGGGTCGACCAGGCCGTCGCGCTGGCCGGAGGCGTCGACGTGCTGGTCAACAACGCGTCGGCGATCCGGTTCGGCGCGATCGACCGGCTCACGTACGCCGACTGGTCGTTCACCATGCGCAACGAGCTCGACATCGTCTTCCTGGTGACCCGGGCGGCCTGGCCGCACCTGGTCGCCCGCGGGGGCGGTTCGATCGTCAACATCGGCTCGATCAGCGGGTCGCGCGGCGCGTGGTTCGAGCCGCAGAACGCGCACGGCGCCGCGAAGGGCGGGGTGCTGGCCCTGACCTCGCACCTGGTCGTCGAGGGAGGTCCGCACGGCATCCGCGTCAACGCGGTCAGCCCGGCGATGACGCAGACCCCGCAGACCGACGCGATGCTGCGTGACCCCGACGGGCCTGCCGAGCAGATCCTGTCCCGGGTGCCGCTGCGCCGGTGGGGTCAGCCGGAGGACGTGGCGAACGCCGTGCTCTTCCTGGCGAGCGACGAGTCGTCGCACGTGTCCGGGGCGAACATCCCGGTCGACGGCGGTGCGGCGGTCGTCGGATGAGGGGCCGGCTCGTCCTRCGGGGCGACGAGGGGTACGAGGAGGCGCGGGTCGGGCGGGTGTTCAACGCGCGCCGCCCCGACCGGTACYCCGCGGCGGTCCTCGAGGCGCTGGACGAGGACGACGTCGTCGCGGGCGTGCGGCTCGCGATCGCGCGCGGCTGGGGGATCAGCGTCCGCTCGGGCGGCCACTCGTGGGCCGCGTGGAGCGTGCGCGACGACGTGCTGCTGCTCGACCTCGGTGCGCTGCGGTCGATCTCGTACGACGAGGGCAGCGGCGTGGTCTCGGCCGGCCCGGCGACCACGGGCGCGCTCGAGCTGGCGCCGTTCCTGGCGGAGCGCGGCCGCGCGTTCCCCGTGGGCCACTGCGCGACCGTCGGCATCGGCGGGTTCCTCCTGCAGGGCGGGCAGGGCTGGAACGGTCGGGCGCGGGGCTGGGCGTGCGAGGGGATCGTCGCCGTCGACGTCGTCACGGCCGACGGATCGCTGGTCCGCGCCGACGCCGACCAGAACGCGGACCTGTACTGGGCGGCCCGCGGGGCCGGCCCGGGCTTCCCCGGCATCGTGACCCGGTTCCACCTGCAGACCTACCCCGAGCCGCCCGTGATGTGGCAGGACACCTGGACGTTCCGGCTGGACGACGCGGAGGCGGTCGTGCACTGGCTGCACGCGGTGCTCCCCGGGCTCGATCGACGCGTCGAACCGGTCATGGCCGCCACCCGGCTGCCGGACGTGCCGCTGTACGACGGCGTGCCGCACCCAGGGGGCACGCTCCTGCTGCTGCACACCACGTGCATGGCGGACTCGGACGAGGAGGCGCTCGCGCTGCTCGCGGCGCTGGGGGAGTGCCCGGTGCTCGGGCGCGAGCTCGGCCACGTCACGGGTCCCACGTCGGTGGCCGACGAGAGCGTCGCGCAGACGGGCCAGAACCCGGAGGGCCACCGCTACGCGGTCGACTGCGCGTGGACCGACGCCCCAGCGGACGTGCTGGCCCCGCTGCTGCTCGACGTCTGGCGCGGGCTGGACACCGAGCACTCGTTCTCGATCTGGTACGGCTGGGCCCCGACGCGACCCCTGCCGGACATGGCGTTCTCGGTCGAGGGCCAGGTGTACGTGGCGACGTACCTGATCTACACGGACGAGGCCGACGACGAGCGTTACCGCACCCGGGTGCACGAGCAGACGGCCGCGATCGCCCGCCAGGGCGGCGTGGGCGTGTACCTCGGCGACACCGACTTCACGCGCCGCCAGGACCGGTTCCTCACGCCCGAGAACTTCGCGCGGCTCGAGGCGGTCCGCGCCGAGCACGACCCCGACGGGCGCATCGCCTCCTACCTCACGGCCGACCGGGCCGGGCTGAACGCCCGTGCCTGAGCGACTCGACCACGTCGGTCTCAACGTCGCCGACCTGGCGGCGGCGCAGGCCTGGTACTGCGCCGCGTTCGGCTACGCGACGGAGCTGGAGGCGCGCGTCGACGCCGTCGACCTGGACATCGTCATGCTGGTGCACCCGACGGACGGCGGCCGGCTCGAGCTCCTGCACCGCTCCGGGTCGCGCCCGGGCCTGCGGGCCGCCGACCCCGGGCAGGCGGCGCTCACGCAGGGCTTCGGGCACCTCGCGTTCGACGTCGTCCCGCTGGACGCGACGTACGACCGGCTGCTGGCGCTCGGTGCCCGGGCGGTGATGGCGCCGCAGCAGTCGCCGGAGCCCGGGGTCCGCATGGCGTTCGTCGCGGACCCGGAGGGCAACCTCGTCGAGCTGCTCGACCGGTCGGGCGGCGCCGCGTGACGTCCCCGGCGGTGGTCGTGCCGCGGCACCTGGTCCCGCTGCTCGCCGCGTTCACGTCCCTCGTCGTCTTCACCACCGACGTCTACCTCCCCGTCCTGCCTCAGCTGGGGACGGACCTGGGCACCACCAGCGCGGCGGCGGCGGCGACGGTCTCCGCGGTCCTGGTCGGCATCGCGGTCGGCCAGGTGGTCATCGGGCCGCTGAGCGATGCCGTCGGCCGTCGGGTCCCGCTGCTGCTCGGTGGGCTGGGGTACGCCGTCGCGCACCTGCTCAGCGCGCTGGCGCCGTCGATCGGCGTGCTGCTCGGGCTGCGGGTGCTCGCGGGACTGGCGACGGCCGCGTGCCTGGTGGTCACGCGCGCGGTCGTCGCGGACGCGTACCCGGGGGCTGCCGCCGCCAAGGCGTTCGCCACGCTGAGCGCGGTCACGGCGATCGCGCCGGTCGTCGCGCCGGTCGCGGGCGGCCTCCTGGCGCACGTGATGACCTGGCGGGGCATGTTCGTCGTGCTGGCCGTCGCGGCCACCGTCCTCACGGCCGTCAGCTGGCGCGCCCTGCCCGAGACGCTGCCCCGCGAGCGCCGGATCCCGCCGCACCTGGGCGCGGTCGTCGCCGGGCTCGGGTCGGTGCTGCGGATCCGCACGTTCCTCGCCTACCTCGCCGCGACCGCGGCGTTCGGCGGGATCCTCTTCGGCTACATCGGCGCGTCGTCGTTCGTGCTGCAGGACTCCTTCGGGCTCTCGCCGCAGCAGTACAGCCTCGTGTTCGCCCTGAACGCCGTCGGCATCTTCGTCGCGTCGAACCTCAGCCGGCACCTGGTCGGTAGGTCCGGCTCGTCCCGGCTGCTCGCCAGCGGGCACCTGACCTCCGGCGCGGGCGCGGTCGTGCTCGGCGTGGGCGTCGGCCTGCACAGCCTGCCGCTCGTCATGACCGGCCTGTTCCTCGCGGTGGCCAGCCTGGGCCTGGTGATCCCGGCCGCCACGACGCTGGGGATGGCGGCGGCCACGGGTCGCGCCGGCTCCGCGTCGGGCGTCCTGGGCATCTGCCAGTTCACCGTCGGCGCCGTCGCCGCCCCGCTGGCCGGTGCGGGTGGCTCGCCGTGGTCGCTCGTCGCCGTCGTCGCCGTCAGCGCGCTGGCCGGCCCCCTGCTCCTGCACCTGCTCCGGCGTCCGACGCCGGATCCCGTCGACCCGTACCCGTCCGACACGAGGAGGACCACATGACCGCGCGAGAGTTCCCCGACGGCTTCGTCTGGGGGGTGGCCAGCGCCGGCCACCAGAACGAGGGCGACAACACGACGAGCGACACGTGGTTCGCCGAGAACGTCAGCCCCACCGTGTTCCGTGAGCCGTCCGGCAAGGCCTGCAACGGCTACGAGCTGTGGCGCGAGGACCTCGACCTGGTCGCGGGCATGGGCCTGAACGCCTACCGGTTCTCGGTCGAGTGGGCGCGGGTGGAGCCCGCCGAGGGGGAGTTCGACGACGGCGCGCTCGCCCACTACGAGGCCATCGTCGACCGCTGCCTCGAGCTCGGTCTGGCCCCCGTGGTGACGTTCAACCACTTCACCTCGCCGCACTGGTTCGCCGCCGCCGGTGGATGGCTCAACCCCGAGGCGCCCGCGCTGTTCGCGCGCTACTGCGACGCCGTGATGGCCGCGTTCGGGGACCGCATCGCGTACGCGGTGACCATGAACGAGCCCAACCTCGCCCGCCTGCTCACCTGGATCGGGCTGCCCGAGGTCGTCCGGGAGCTGGAGCGAGCCACCCTGGCCGCCGCGAGCGCGGCCGCAGGCGTCCCGCGCTACCGGCTGGGCAACGTGATGGTCCCCGAGGAGATGGACGCCATGGCCGACGGCATGGCGGCGGGTCACCGCGCGGCACGGGAGGCCATCAAGGCGCACCGTCACGACCTCCCGGTCGGGCTGAGCATCGCGATCGTCGACGACGTGGTGGCCGGCGACGACGCCTCCGTGCGCGACCGCAAGCGCGCCGAGGTGTACGCGCGGTGGCTCGAGCTGGCCCGCGACGACGACTTCGTCGGCGTGCAGAACTACGAGCGGGTCGTCTACGACGCGAACGGCCGCGCGCCGCTCCCCGAGGGCACGCCGACCAACGACATGGGCTCGGCGATCGAGCCCCTCTCACTGGCCGGCTCCGTGCGCTACGCCTACGAGGTGGCGGGCGTCCCGGTCCTGGTCACCGAGCACGGCATGTCCACCCGCGACGACGCGTTCCGCGCGGCCTTCATCGCTCCCTCGCTCGCGGGTCTGCTGGACGCGATCGAGGACGGCGTCCCGGTCCTGGGCTACACGCACTGGACGCTGATGGACAACTTCGAGTGGATCTTCGGCTACGGCCAGCAGCTGGGGCTCCACTCCGTCGACCGCGAGACGTTCGTCCGCACACCCAAGCCGAGCGCCGGCGTCTACGCGTCCATCGCCCGCGCGAACACCCTGGAGGTCTGATGCCCCTCAACGCCGAGCTCGCCGCCCGCCTCCCGCTGCTCGAGGGGATGTCCGACCTCGGCGGCGCGCCCCCGGCCCCCGAGGACATCGCGCGCATGGACCGGTTCTTCGCCCCTGTCGGCGACTACACGGCCCCGAAGGCGCTCGTCGAGGCGCTCGAGGTCCCGGGTCCGCACGGCCCTGTCCCGGTCCGCGTCTACCGGCCCGTCGACCGCCCGGCCGAGCCGCTCGGCGTGGTCTGGATGCACGGCGGCGCCTTCGTCACCGGCCACCTGGACATGCCCGAGGCCGACGTCGTGGCGCGCGAGCTGGCAGCCCGCACGGGCGCGACGGTCGTCTCGGTGGACTACCGGCTGTGCAACGACGGCGTGCACTTCCCGGTGCCGCACGACGACGTGCACGCGGCGTTCGTGTGGGCCGCGTCGGCAGCAGGCCCGGCGCCGGCGGGGTCGAGGTGGKCCATCGGCGGCGCCAGTGCCGGCGCCAACCTGGCGCTCGGGGTCGCGCAGCGCCTGCGCGACGAGGACGGCCCGGACGCCGCGGCCGTCCTGCTCGCCTACCCGGTGGCGCACGACCCGGTGCCCTTCGGGACGCCCGAGCAGCAGGAGCAGATGGCCTCGATGCCGTCCGTCCTGCGCTTCACCGCGGAGTCGACCCGGTGGCTCAACCAGAACTACCTCGGGTCGAACCCGTCGACGGTCCCGTACGCGTTCCCCGGCCTCGGCCGGCTCGACGGGCTCCCGCCGACGCTCGTCTCCGTGTGCGAGTACGACGACCTGAGGCCGTCCGGAGAGCGGCTCCTGGCGGACCTGCGGTCGAGCGGCGTGACCGTCGTCGAGGACGACGTCGCGGGCGCCCCGCACGGCCACCTCAACGTCGCCGGCCTGCCCGCCGCGACCGCGACCCTGGAGGCGATGAGCGAGCTGCTGCAGCGCGCCTCTTGACGACACCCTGACGGTCCGACCCCCGTTCTTGACGCAGCCGGACCTTCGCACCGCCGCCCTCCGGTCGCATGCTCGAGAGGGAGCAGCGAAGGGGAGTGGGCAGCATGTCGTACGTCCGGACGCACCCGTCCGTGGTGATCGGGTATGCGCTGGTCGCGCCGCTGGTCGTGGCGGCCGCCCTGCACGCGCTCGGCGACGCGGTCACGCCCACCACGGCCGCGCTCGTGCTCGTGCTGCTCGTCGTCAGCGCGGCCGCGACCGGCGTGCGCTCGGCGGGCATCGTCGCCGCACTGTCCGCCGGTGCCTGGTTCGACTACTTCCTCACGGAGCCCCACGGCAGCTTCAAGGTCACCGACCGGGACGACATCCAGGCGACCGTGCTGCTGCTGGTGGTCGGGGTGGCGGTCAGCGAGATAGCCCTGTGGGGACGCCGCCAGCAGGCGCGCGCGAGCCGGCGCGCAGGCTACCTCGACGGCGTGCTCAGCACGGCGGAGCTCGTCGCGGCGCGGCCGACCGAGGCGGGCGCCCTCGTCCAGCGGGTCGGCCGGCAGATCGTGGAGATCCTCGACATCGACGACTGCCGGTTCGAGGCGCCCGGGGCCGAGTCCCGCTCGACGACGGTCCTCGGCCCCGACGGCACGGTGACCCAGCGTGGGCAGGCCGTGGACGTCGAGCGCTACGGGCTGCCCTCGGACGACCGGATCGCGCTCGACGTCCGCCACGACGGCGTCCGGCTCGGACGCTTCGTGCTCACGGCCTCGACGCGCGTGGCCCGGCCGAGCCTCGAGCAGCGCAGGGTCGTCGTGCTGCTGGCCGACCAGGTGGGCGCGGCCATGGCGGCTCCCTTGCCCACGGTTTCGTCGGGGGAGTAGACACGAGGGGACTCGTGGGGGTGGTCGCCATGGTGCGGATCGGCACCTGGAACCTGGAGAACCTGTTCCTTCCCGGCGGCCAGTTCGGTCCGCGGACCGACGCCGAGTACCAGGCGAAGCTGGCCGCGCTGGCCGGCGTCATCGAGGCCATGGCCCCGGACGTGCTGGGGGTGCAGGAGGTCGGCGAGGTCGCCGCGCTCGCCGACCTGGCGGACCGGGCCGGCGGCGGGTGGCATCTCGAGACGGCCGACCCGGACGATCGGGGGATCCGCGTCGGTTTCCTGTCCCGGCTGCCCCTGACCCATGTGCGGCACTGGAGCCACTTCCCGGCGGGGCTGCGCCCGATCCAGGTCTCGGACGCCGGCGAGAGGCTGTCGTCGATGGGCCGGTCCGCGCTGCAGGTGCAGGTGGAGGTGGGCGGTCGCCCGGTCGACGTGATCGCCTGCCACCTCAAGTCGAAGCTGCTCACGTTCCCCGGCGGCCGCTTCTCCACCGACGACGAGGGCGAGCGCGCGCGGTTCGGCGCCTACGCGCTGAGCCGTCGCGCGGCCGAGGCGGTCACCGTGCGCTCGGCGGCGACCCACCGGCTGGCCGAGGCCGCGAGCGCCGCGGTCGTCGTGCTGGGGGACCTGAACGACGAGGCCACGGCGGCGACGACGCAGATCCTGCTGGGGCCGACCGGCTCCGAGATCGGCACGGGCGGGTTCGACCATCCCGACAAGGGCGACCGGCAGCGCCTGTGGAACCTCGCCGCCCGCATCCCGGAGGCGCAGCGGTTCAGCCGCGAGTACCAGGGCCGGCGCGAGCTGATCGACCACATCCTCGTCAGCCACGTCCTGGTCTCGCTGGTGGCCGACGGAGGCGTCGTCACCAACGACGCCGGGCCTGTCCCGTCGATCGGCGACGACCCGAACGCGCGCCGCGGCAAGCCCGGCTCGGACCACCGGCCGGTCCTGGCGACGATCGGTCTCTAGACCAGCACCGCCCCGGCGACCGGCAGCCCGGCCGCGGACCAGGCGTGGAACCCGCCGACCACGTCGGTCGCCCGGTCCAGGCCGAGGTCGGCCAGCGCGGCGGCGGCGAGGCTGGACGTGTAGCCCTCGGAGCAGAGCACCACCACCTGCAGGTCGTAGCCGGTCGCGGCGGGGATCCGGTGGTCGCTGGCCGGGTCGAGCCGCCACTCGAGGACGTTCCGCTCGATCACGACGGCCTGCGGCACCTCGCCCTCGAGCGCGCGCTGCGCGGCCGGGCGGATGTCGACCAGCAGGGCGCCCTGCTCCACGGCGTCCCAGGCCTCGCGCGGGGACAGCCGCTGCAGGCGTCCGCGAGCCTCGGCCAGCACGTCGTCGATGGTCCGGCGACGCACGGCGCTCATCCCTCGCTCTCCGGCTCGTCGGTCTCCACGGTGCGGCTGGGCACGAGCGCCCCGTCCGCGTCGCGCGCCCAGTACGTCATCCGGGTCAGCGGCACCGAGTACGCGTGGATGCTCACGGCCGGCTCGGCCCAGGTGTTGACCACGTCGTGCAGGTCGCCCGGGTCGACCGTCTGGGTCTGCCCGGCGCGGAGCTGCTGCGGCACCAGCCGCCCGTTCCGGTCGGGCCGGATCTCCGTCAGCGTTCCCGCGGCGATGGTGAACGCGGCCGACGAGAGCCCGTGGTCGTGCAGCTCCGTGCCCTGCGACTGCAGCCAGGTGAGCAGCCAGACGTCGACGCCGGGCGGCCCGTCGAGGCGGGTCCACCAGCGACCGCTCTGCCGGAAGCGGACCAGCGGCTGCCAGAGCTCGGTGCGGGCGGCGATCGAGCGCGTCAGGGCGCTCAGCTCGTCGACACCCAGGACGGTGTCCGTGCGGTGGGACAGGTCGACGGTCATGGCGGTGCCTCTCGGGTGCGTCTGCGGACCGACGGCGCTCAGCCATCAAGGGGGCGCGGTCGGACGGGCCTGCTCCCGGCGTCAGCCGGGTGGGACGTCAGTGCTGCTGACAGCAGGCCGGACAGGAGCGAAGCGAGAAAGGTGACAGCGGGAAAGGTGACAGCGAGAGGGGCGGCAGCGGGGAGGGGAGCGGGGGGACGTGGATCATCGGGTGCTCCCTTCCTGCGCGTCGCGAGGTGCTCGACCGGGTGTCGAGGGGCACAGGGCAGCACGGTCCCGCCGCCCGGTCAAGGGTCGGGTGCCGTGCTCTCGCATGCTGGACCGGGGGCCGGGGTCTACCCGTCGGAGCCCTGGCGGTCCGGCATGCCGGGCCGGTCGGAGCCGCCGAACGGCTGCACGTGCGAGTACCCGGGCGCGCGGCTCCACTCACCGTCGCCGAAGCCGGAGTGCACGGCGAACGCGACGACGAGGAACCACGCGATCGACGCGAGCACGGACAGGACGATCAGCACGGCCCCGACGATGACGCTGATGATGCCCCAGCGCCGCGCGGTCGCGGACTCCCGGACGGCCACCTCGAGGTCGGCGGCACCGAACGCGCGGGCGGCGCGGTGGGAGGCGAGCAGCGCGGGGATGCCGGTCGGCCAGAACAGGAGCATGGCCGCGATGACCCAGCCGACGGGCGCCGACGTCATCGTCGGACGGGGCGGAGGCGGGGGTGCCATCACGGGCACGGCCGCGGGTGCGGCCGGAGGCAGGGGGGCCGCCGACGGCTCGGGGGCGGCGGCGCTGGGGGTCGGGTCGGATGACATGGGTTCCTCCGCACGTCGTGGCTGGTCAGGTGCACGGTACGGCCCGCACCTGGGAGGAGCCTTTGACTGTCGGCGAACGGCGCCCGAGTCGCACGGTTCGAGGACGTTCTCCGGAAATGTCATGTGGAGGGCCTGATCGACCGATAGGGCAGAGCGGGCGCCGAGTGGGCGCCCGAGGACGCACCCGTGCCTGCACCGGGTCCGTCGTGCTCCATCGTCGCCCAGGGGGTCCCGTCCATGCCGTCACGTCTGCTCGCCCATGCCCGCACCCGGGGGGTGGCCGTCGCGGCCGTGCTCGTCGGCGCCCTCCTGGCGGGTGCCGCACCCGCCGTCGCGGACGGTCCCGACCCGGCCTTGACCTTGCGGGCGGACGCGGGCGCCGTGCTGCTCGGTGCGCACGTGACCACCGGCTCGCAGCCGGACGCGGAGTCGGCGATCACGGCGTTCGAGGGCACGCTGGACCGCCGCCTCGACGTCGAGCGGTGGTACTCGCGGTGGGACGACGTGCAGCCGGTCACCCCGGTGGTCCAGGCCGTCGACCGCGGCCGCACCCCGCTGCTCTCGATCTGGCCCAAGAAGAAGGACGACACGATCGTCACCTGGGCCGCCATCGCGCGCGGCGACGCGGATGCGCAGATCCGCGCGCAGGCCGCCGGGATCGCGTCCCTCAAGGTGCCGGTGTACGTGGCGTTCCACCAGGAGATGGACACCTCGAGGTCCTGGGGCACGCCCGCCGAGTTCCAGGCGGCGTGGCGCCACTACGTCGAGGTGTCCCGCGCCGCGGGGGCGACCAACGCGCTCTGGACCTTCGTGACCACCACGGGCAGCTACGGCATGGTCTCCACGGCCGGCGCCGACGCCTACTACCCGGGTGACGACGTGGTCGACCGGGTCGGGCTCAACGCGTACAACTGGAACGCCTGCTCGGTGAACAAGATCACCGACTGGCGCTCGCTGGACACCATCACGTCGGCGTTCCGGGCCTGGGCGAAGGCCCGCGGCAAGACGCCGCTGCTGGCCGAGTTCGGCACCGTCGAGGACGCGGCCGACCCGGGCCGCAAGGCCGCCTGGCTCACCGACGCGTTCGCCCTGTTCCGTTCGTGGCCGGAGCTCGAGGCCGCGGTGTACTACCAGGGCACGGGCACCTGCCCCTGGTCGGTCACCACCTCGGCACCAGCGACGACCGCGTTCGCGAAGGCCGCGTCGGACCCGACCGCGCACGCCCGCCCGTCGGCGTGGCTCATCCCGTCGACCAAGGTCGGGGCCGCGCCGCTCGCCGTGACGTTCGACATGGGGCGCAGCACTGGGGCCTCGTCGGTGAACCGATCGGGCATCGTGCGCTGGGAGCTGGACCCGGGCGACGGGAGCGCCGTGCTGACGGGCACCGGGCAGCCCGGCAAGGTCACCCACACGTACCGGGCCGGCACGTTCACGCCGCGGCTGACGGTCACGGATGCGGGCGGCGCGACGGCCGTCGACTCGCGCCCCGTCCGCGCCGCCGGCACCCCCTCGGTCACGGCGGGGGAGCGCGACGTCACGAGCACGTCCGCGACGCTGCAGACGTGGGTCGGACCGCAGGGGCTGGCTGCCACCGTCCGGATCGCGTGGACCGCCGAGGCGGGCAAGCCCGGCAGCGGCGCCGTCGACCTCGCCGTCGGTGCGCAGACCTCGACGCAGAAGCTCACGCAGGCGGTCACGAGCCTGGCGCCGGGCACGCAGTACACCTGGACGGTGACGGCGACCAGCGCCGCCGGCTTGACCGTGCTCACGCGGACGTTCGGTACCCCGGGACCGCCGACGGTCCGGGCGGCGCCCGCCGTCGAGATCACCCGGACGGCCGCCACGGTCAAGCTCCGCGTGCACCCGCACCTGCTGGACACCACGTCGTGGGTCGAGTGGGGACCGGGTCTCGCCCAGCGCAGCATCGACGTGCCGATGGCTGCCGCCTCCTACGAGCGCGGTTCCACGCTCCGGCTCGCCGGGCTGACCGCGAGGACGACGTACTCGTACCGCGTGGTCGCCCGCAACGCGCTCGGCACGACGTACGGCCCGGTGCAGACGCTGACCACGACGTCCTGAGCGTCAGGACGTGGTCGGGACGAGCTCGTCGCTCTCGCGCGGCCCCGTCGACGCGCCCCGTGACAGGGCCGTCGGCCGGGCTGCGCGGTGCAGGAGCCATACCGCGGGGACGGCGACCGCGACCCAGCCCACCAGGACGTCGAGCACCCAGTGGTTGGCGGTGAGCACGACGACCGCGGCCGTGCCCAGCGCGTAGCTGGCGCCGAGCCACCGGACCACCGGCCTGCGTGCGGCGACCACCACGGCGACACCGACCCACAGCGACCAGCCGGCGTGCATCGACGGGAAGGCGGCCAGCTCGTTGGTCGGCACGGCGCCGGACCCGCCGGAGCCCGGCCACCAGCCGACGTCGGCGGTGTGCTGCAGGACGTCCGTGTACCCGGGGAGCAGCCTGGGCGGAGCCGTCGGCAGCGCGAGGTAGCAGGCGAGGGCGAACCCGGTGGCGACGACGAGGGCCGTGCGCAGCGGACGGTAGGCGGCGGGGTGCCGCAGGTAGAGCCACAGCAGCACCGTCCCGGTCACCACCAGGTGCAGCGACGCGTACCAGAACGAGGCGACCACCTCGACGCCCCGGACGCCGACGACCCACTGGTTGAGCGCCTGCTCGACGTCGATGTGCAGCGTCCGCTCGAGGTGCAGGATCCCGACGGCCGACCGGTTCGCGGCGTCGACGTCCGTGCCGGCGGAGGCCCGCACGACGGTGTAGCCGATCCAGAGCAGCACGAGCACCGCCAGCTCGCGCAGCCCGCGCGCCCCGTGAACGGTGAAACGTCGCACCCGATCAAGCCTTTCGTCCGCCGCGACAGATGCCCCGAGCAGCAAATGATCCCACGAGTCCTGACGTCGTGTCTCCGAGATACGCGGCGAGCACGCGGCGAGCATGCGACACGCTCAGCGCGTCACGACGGGTCGGGGAACACCTCGACGAGCGGGCTCATCGCCATCATGTCGTCGAGGTCGTCCCGCCTCCAGCGATGCGCGGCCGCCTCGATCAACGGCCGGCGCTCGACCGGGTCGTCGATCGCCCGAGCGGTCGCCGGGACGTCCACCGCGCGGTGCTGCTTGAGGTGGATGGTGACGTGCGGGTCGTCCTCGATGTTCCGCAGCCACGCCCGCTTCTGCGGGAAGGGCGTGCCGGAGATGAACAGCCGACCGTCGAGCTCGTGCAGGAAGATCTCGATGCGTCGCGGCTCCCCGCTCCGGCGACCGGTCGTCGTCAGGTCGATGATCTGGCTGTGGTGCAGCTCGGCCGAGAGCGCGTCGTCCATGCGCTCACTGTCGACCGCGGGCGGTGCCGCGGCAAGGGGGGCGGCCCACGGACACCGCCCGTCCGCGATGTGAGATCCCTTGACAGCATGTGGACGCCTTGCGCACACTCGAGACATGTCCATCGCCCGGCCCGTGCCCGTGGACCCGCGTCACGCGGGTTCCGTCGACGTGACGTCGACGCACCGGTGCCTCTGTCGAATGTGTCGCTGACGACCCTGTCGTCCCCGTCCCCGCAGCTCTGAGGAGCTCCCCGCAGGCGATCCGCCTGGTCCGTGGGTGGGGACCCGTCCCGCCGCCACGCGGCGCAGCCCGCTACCGCGGGTCCCGGAAGTCGTCCGGGATCCGGTGCGGACCAGACGCATTCGCAGAACGACCGATGGAGCTGACGTGCTGAACCGCACCCGAATCGATGTCCTCCCGATCCAGGAGATCGTCGCGACCGCCTCTCCGAGCGCCTGGCTCGACGGCCTGGTCGCGTCCCGGCAGGCCGACGAGCTGACCGTCGTCCTGCTCGACGGCCAGGTCTCGGTCCTGACCACGTCGGCCTCACCCGAGCCGGGCGAGCCCGTCGCAGTGCACCCCGTCGCCGGTGTCGTCGCGATCGGGGGCGCCTGGTACTCGGCGCGCCGCCTGGAGGGCTAGGCGGACTGCATCCCCGCCATCATCGACCTGCACGAGTCGACCATCGCGCGGCAGGCCATGGCGCAGATGCGGCAGTGCTCGGACATAGAGGCGTGCATCTCGCACTCGTCCGCGCAGGCCTCGCCCATCGCCATGCACGCCGTCATCATCGAGGTCATCACGGCCATGTCGTAGCCGGCCGGCCGCATCATCATCCGCATCATCGTCATGGCGACGTCCGCGGTGCTCATACACATGGACGCACATCGCCCCATGCCCTCGCCGCTGTCGGCGTCCGCGCACATCGTGGCCGCCATCGACGCCGCCGAGCATGCCTCGATGCAGCCCTGCATCATCGACATGTCCATGCCCGTCGTGCCCGACATCGGCATCGTCTTCATCATGTCCGCCATCATGCTCATGGGTGCTCTCCGCCCTCGTGCCGCCCGGTCGTTCCTGACCTCAGCGACGCTACGCCGCGCCCCGCGCCGGACGCCATGGCTCGGGCGCGCCTACTGTGCGGGCATGGCACACCTCGACGGCTGGATCGCCGGTGAGTACACCGCGGACGGCGTGACGCACCCCACCTACCGCGCCGGGACCGGTCCGGGCGTCGTCATGATCCACGAGCTCCCGGGCCTGACGCCCCCGTGCATCCGGTTCGGGGAGGAGATCGCCGCACGGGGTCACACCGTGGTCATGCCGGTGCTCTTCGGCACCCCGGGGGAGCCGAAGTCGGCGAGGGCCACCGCGAGCTCGCTCGCGTCGGTCTGCGTCAGCCGTGAGTTCCACGCCTTCGCCCTCGGACGGACGAGCCCGATCGCGGGGTGGCTCCGGTCCCTGGCCCGGCACCTGCACGACGAGCTGGGCGGGCCGGGCGTCGGCGCGGTCGGCATGTGCTTCACCGGCGGGTTCGCGCTGGCGATGCTGGCCGACGCCCCGGTCGCCGCACCGGTCCTGGCGCAGCCCGCGACCCCGTTCCCGGTCGGACGCCGACGAGCCGCGGACCTCGGGCTCAGTCCCGGCGACGTCGCCGCGGTGCGCGCCAAGGTCGCGGCCGGCTGCCAGGTGCTCGGCGTGCGGTACGTCGGCGACCGCGCGGTCGGGACGCGGTTCGACACGCTGCGCCGGGCGCTCGGGGAGAACTTCCTCGCCGTCGACCTGCCCGGCTCGCTGCACGGCACCCTGACCGAGCACCGCGACGAGGCGGCGGTCACCCGCGTGCTGGACTTCTTCGACGAGAAGCTGGGCACGGCGTGACCCGTAGGCTCCGGGCATGAGCACCCTGGACGAGGTCGGCGAGCGCGACGCATGGCGATGCTGGTTGTGCGACGAGCCCGTCGACCCCGACGCGTCCGTCAACTCCGACCGCGGCCCGAGCATCGACGGGGGAGCGACGCCGAAGGGCAAGAAGCCGGCACCCGGGTCCGAGCGGCTCGCGCACCGGGCGTGCAACACCCGCAAGGGCGCGGTCAAGCCCGTCGTGGCGTGGTCGCCGTCGCTGTTCGTCGTGGACCCGGCGCCGATCGTCGCGACCGTCGAGCGGCTGACCCGCAAGAGCGGCCGCGAGGTCGTGGCGCGCTGCCCCACGCGGTCGGACGGTGACGAGGCCGCCACCTGGCTGGTCGACCGGCTCTCGCGGTTCGCGCCGGACCTGCGGGTGACCGCGGACGTCGAGCCCGGCGGCGGGCAGTTCCTCCTCGTGCTGCGCACGGCCTGAGCCGCGGGCGGCGTCCGGCGCCGGCCCCTGCATGAACACCGCACGACGCACGTGCAAACATCGGTACGGGGGACTACCTCGCGGGTCGGCACGCTCCTTACCGTGGTGACCATGTCGACCCGACCACGCGCCACGACGACGCGGTGGCGGGCGCCGTCGTCGCCGACGGTGAGCACCGGCTGCCCACGGCCGTGACGCACACCGCTGAGGTCCTCGACGCCGCGCTGCTGGTGGCCGTCGTCGGCCTGGTCGCCGCCGTCGTCGCGGCGGTCGTGAGACGCCGACGGACCGGCCGAGCCGGGGCCCACACCGACCGCGTCGTCGCGCTGCGCCGGCTGCACCAGCTGCGCCTGGACGGGCAGCTCTCCGGGCAGGAGTTCGCGCGCGAGGTCGCCAGGCTCGACGAGCCCACCGGCAACCCGTAGCGGGTCCGGTAGCCCGGTGCCGGTCATGCGGGCGTCGCCGGCGATCCGCCAGGCGTTCACGCGGGCCGACGACGATGGCGGCTCATCCTGCTGGAGGGAGCCGACCGTGCGGGTCGAACGCGCGCTCGCGCACTACTCGTGGACGTCCGTCACCGAGCCCGTGTACGTCGTCGAGCTGTGGACGCTCGGCGGCCCCGCCGAACGCTGGCGGCTGCTCGACGCCGAGGACGTGGAGGACGTGCTCGAGTGGGCGAGGAGCCGGCAACGCGGCCGCCTGCTCTCGGTGAGCCTCGAGCACCAGGACGAGTACGGGACGTCGGTGCTGCGCCTGCTCGGGCCGGCGCACGTCGCGGGTGGGGCGATCCGCTCGGCCTGAGGCGGCCCTGGTGTCAACATCGCACCGCCGCGACACCACAAGGTGTTGACGCGACACCACCGTGGTGTCATGCTGGTGCCATGGACCTGGGACATCACATCAGCGATCTGCAGCGCCAGCTGCTGGAGGCCGCGGAGAACGGCACGGACGAGACCCGCGCSGTSGCCGARCGGCTGGTCGCCGGMCTSGACGCCGCSGCRCGGCTCGTSCTGCTCGACGTCCTGTCGTCGGCGGTCGGCGAGATCACGCGCGACCTCGCTCCCGGCTCCGTCGACCTGCGGCTGCGCGGCCGCGAGGTCGAGTTCGTGGTCGTCCAGCCGAACAGCGACCCGGACGCCGACGAGGCGCCGGCCGTGCCGGTCGACCTCGACGACGTGAGCACCTCGCGCACCACGCTCCGCCTGCCCGACGCCCTCAAGGTGCGGGTGGACGAGGCGGCGGCGGCCGACGGCCTGTCCGTCAACACCTGGCTGGTCCGTGCGGTCGCGGCCGCGCTGCAGCCCAAGCAACGACGATCCGCGCAGCGAGCCCTGCGCACCGGCGACAGCTTCGCCGGCTGGGCGCGCTAGCCCCGCGCAGCCCACCAGACCACCAGCCACGCAGACCTGCGGGGCCGGACGAACACACCCCGAGCCCGGGAGGCGTCAGCATGCCCACGTACCCCACCCCCGACCCCATCGACCTCGCCGTCAACCTGCAGGTCGGTCAGATCGAGGTCGTCGCGAGCGACCGCACCGACACGGTCGTCACCCTGTCGCCCACCAACCCGGCGAAGTCCGTCGACCACCGCGGCGTGCAGAACACGAAGGTCGACTTCGACGGCCGGCGGCTCACCATCACCGGCCCACGGCCGCGGCTGAGCTGGATCGGGGCCGGGCCCTTCGACTCGGTCGACATGGTGATCGAGCTGCCCACGGGCTCGCGGTTCACCGCCGAGCTGGCCGTCGGCGACGTCCGGACCGCCGGACGCCTCGGCGCCACCCGCATCAAGGCCTCCACCGGCGCCGTCGACGTCGACACCACCGGCGACCTCTGGCTGCGTGCCGGGCACGGCAGCGCGACCGTCGGGACCGCCGACGGCGGCGCCGAGATCACCGCCGACCACGGTCAGATCCGGCTCGGCACGGTCACCGGCGACGCCGTCCTCAAGGCGTCGCACGGCAACATCCAGGTCGGGCAGTCCGGGGGCGACCTCGAGGCGAAGCTGTCCTACGGCGACCTCGAGATCACCCAGGCCCTGGCCTCGGTCGCGGCGAAGACCGCCTACGGCACCATCGCGCTGCGCGAGGTGTCGAGCGGGTCCGTCCAGGTCGAGAGCGGCTTCGGCCAGATCGTGATCGGCGTCCGCGCCGGCACCCCGGCCTGGCTCGACCTGTCGTCGAAGAGCGGGGCCGTCCGCAACCACCTCGACGGCGACCGCGCGCCTGCGGACTCGGAATCGGCTGTCGCCGTCCGGGCCCGCACCCAGGCCGGAAACATCACCATCCAGCGCGCCCACTGAGCCGGGCAACCACCAGAAGGGGAGAGAGACATGACCGACCGTGAACCTGCGATCCGCGTGCAGGGCATCGAGAAGTCGTACAAGGAGCTGCACGTGCTGCGCGGCGTGGACTTCGAGGTGGGGGCTGGCAGCATCTTCGCCCTCCTCGGCTCGAACGGCGCGGGCAAGACGACGATGGTGCGCATCCTGTCGACGCTGCTGAAGCCGGACGCCGGGACGGCCACCGTCAACGGGTTCGAGGTCGTGGCCGACCCGCTCCGCGTCCGGGAGTCCATCAGCCTGACCGGGCAGTTCGCCGCGGTCGACGAGATCCTCTCGGGGCGGGAGAACCTCGTCCTCGTCGCCAGGCTGCGGCACCTGCCGGGTCCGGGCCAGGTGGCGGACGACCTGCTCGCCCGGTTCAACCTGACCGAGGCGGGGGCCCGCCGGGTCGCGACGTACTCCGGGGGCATGCGCCGCCGGCTGGACATCGCGATGAGCCTGATCGGGCAGCCGACCGTGCTGTTCCTCGACGAGCCGACGACGGGTCTGGACCCCGAGGCGCGCATCGAGGTCTGGCACGTGATCAAGGAGCTGGCCACGCAGGGCACCACCGTCCTGCTCACCACGCAGTACCTCGACGAGGCTGAGCAGCTGGCCGACCGGATCGCGATCCTGCACCAGGGCCGCATCATCGCGAACGGCACGCTGGCCGAGCTCAAGCAGCTCCTGCCGCCGGCGACCGTCGAGTACGTCGAGAAGCAGCCGACCCTCGAGGAGATCTTCCTCGCGCTCGTCGGCAGYGATGCCACCCACGAGACCAGCGAGGAGCTGTCATGAGTGCCACCCACTTCGTCAGTGACACGGTCGACCTGACCGGCCGCTCGATGCGCCACATCACGCGGAGCGTGGACACGATCATCACGACCGCGGTCACCCCGATCGCGATCATGGTGCTGTTCGTCTACGTGTTCGGCGGGGCGATCGACACCGGCACCGAGAACTACGTCGACTACCTCCTGCCGGGCATCCTGCTCATCGCGATCGCGTCCGGCATCGCCTACACCGCCGTCCGGTTGTTCACGGACCTGCAGAGCGGCATCTTCGAGCGGTTCCACTCCATGCCGATCTCGCGGCCGTCCGTGCTGTGGGCGCACGTGCTGACCTCGCTGGCCTCCAACGCGATCACGGTCGTGATCATCGTGCTGGTGGGCCTGCTCATGGGGTTCCGCACCTCCGCCGGCGTGCTGGCGTGGCTCGCCGTGGCCGGGATCCTGGCGCTGTTCACGCTGGCGCTGACCTGGGTCGCCGTCATCGCCGGGCTGTCGGCGAAGTCGGTCGACGGGGCCGCGGGGTTCTCCTACCCGCTGATCTTCCTGCCGTTCATCAGCTCGGCGTTCGTCCCGACCGACACGATGCCGGCCCCCGTGCGCGCCTTCGCGGAGAACCAGCCGGTGACGTCGATCGTCGACACGATCCAGAACCTGTTCGCCGGGCAGCCGGTGGGCAGCGACATCTGGGTCGCGCTGGCCTGGTGCGTCGGCATCCTCGTCCTCGCGTACTACTTCGCGATGTCGGTCTACCGGCGCAAGATCAGCTGACCGCGGGACCTCGTCGAGGCCGGTCGTGCGGACACTCTCCGCACGGCCGGCCTCCGCCGTTTCCGTGCGGGGCGCCCGCTGTTCGGCCACTGTTCGGACGGCGTCCGTTGACCGACGGCCCGGCCCGCCGCAGCCTTGCGCCCATGCCCATCGAGGACGAAGGACGCGCGATCGACGAGGTCGTCGACCGGATCGCCGCGAAGTATCCGAACCTGCCCCGGAGCATCATCCGGGAGCAGGTCGACGCGCAGCTCGCCGCCTTCGCGGGCTCGACCGTCCGCGACTTCGTCCCGATCCTCGTCGAGCACGCAACGATCGAGCTCCTCGCCGAGTTCGGCGGGCCCGAGTGAGGTGAAGCCGGCCCTCAGTGGTCGGCGGCCAGCTTGTCGAGGTAGGCAGCGGTACGCCGCGAGTGCGGGGGGCGCCGGAGGCGGTCGGCCGTGCGGCACGGCTCTCCCGGGGCGGCTGCGCAGCGGGGACAGGTGACCGTCAGGGCGACGTCGTCGTCGTCGGGCTCGGTGCTCATGCGCCCATGGTGCCCAATCTCTCGACGCCGGGCCAGGGTCGCCGACCGTCCTGGTGGCCGTGCCTGACTCGTCCTGTTCCTCCCGCGCTCATCCGGTCCTCACCTGGCGGCCACCTTCACCCGGTCGACTCTGTGCGCGACGTCGTCGCCACAGGATGAGGCTGAAGGGAACAACCATGAGGACACGAGCACTGCGCCCGCTCGGCGTGGCAGTGGTCAGCGGAGCGCTGCTGCTGGGCGCCGCGAGCGGCTGGGCGGCCACCGGCAGCCTGACGGGCAACGGCGACGCCCGCCGGCTCACGGGCGACCAGACGGCGGCCGTGCGGGACCAGCTCCGCGGGGGCTCCGCCAAGAACGTCATCCTGCTCATCGGCGACGGGATGGGCGACTCGGAGATCACGGTCGCGCGCAACTACGCGCTCGGCGCGGCCGGCCGGTTCGCGGGCATCGACGCCCTGCCGCTGACCGGGCAGTACACCACCTACGCGCTCGACAGGACCGACGGGAAGCCGGACTACGTGACCGACTCCGCCGCCTCGGGCTCGGGGTGGGCGACCGGCACCAAGACGTACAACGGCGCCATCTCGGTGGACGTGGCCGGCACCCCGCAGCGCACGCTGCTGGAGATCGCCCGCGCCAACGGCCTGCGCACCGGTGACGTCAGCACGGCGGAGATCCAGGACGCGACCCCTGCGGTCCTGGTCTCGCACGTGACCGACCGCGGCTGCTACGGGCCGACGGCCACCACGGCCAAGTGCCCCACCAACGCGCTGCAGAACGGCGGCCTCGGCTCGATCACGGAGCAGCTGATCGGCAACCGCCCCGACGTCACCCTCKGTGGCGGTGCCACCTCGTTCAACGAGACCGCCGTCGCCGGCCCGTGGGTGGGCAAGACCCTCCTCCAGCAGGCGAAGGACCGCGGCTACCAGGTGGTCTCCGACGCCGCCGGACTGGCCGGGGTCACGCAGGCGAACCAGTCCTCGCCGGTCCTCGGTCTGTTCGCGCCGGGCAACATGGCGACGCGCTGGGTCGGCCCGCTGGCCACGCACACGGGCGGCACCGAGCCGGCCGTCACCTGCACCCCCAACCCGGCGTACGTCGCGACGTCGCCGACGCTCGCGGCGATGACCTCGAAGGCGATCGACCTGCTCCAGGGCGGCAAGAAGGGCTTCTTCCTGCAGGTCGAGGGTGCCAGCATCGACAAGCAGGACCACGCCGCCAACCCGTGCGGTCAGATCGGCGAGACCGTCGACCTCGACGAGGCCGTGCAGGCCGCGCTCGCCTTCGCCAAGAAGGACGGCAACACGCTCGTCGTCGTCACCGCCGACCACGGGCACTCGAGCCAGATCGTGTATCCGAACACCCTGACGCCGGGCCTCACCCGCACGCTGCTGACGGCCGACGGCAAGCCGATGACGGTCGCCTACGGCACCGCGGACGTGGGCGGCTCGCAGGACCACACCGGCACCCAGGTGCGGGTCGCTGCCTACGGACCCCGCGCCGGCAACGTCGTCGGGCTCACCGACCAGACGGACCTGTTCTTCACCATCCGCGACGCCCTGCGGCTCGACCCGGCGGCGCCTTCGCCCGCCGCGCCGGTCGTCCAGAACGTCAACGTCAGCGAGGGCGCCGTCCTGCACGGTCGCCAGACCGTCCGGGTCACGCTCGACACGGAGCCGCGCTACACCTACATCGAGCTCAACCAGGGCGGCACCTGGATCACGGACAACACGAAGGCGCCGGGCAGCACGCAGTCCGGCAAGCGGCCGACGCTCGTGCTGGACACCCGTGACTACCCCGACGGGTCCTACACGCTGAAGATCGACGCCGTGGGCATCGACGGCCAGACGACGGAGAAGCTGGTCGGGATCACGATCGCGAACCACTGACCTCGACCGGACCGTACGCCGACGCACCTGGGGAGCTCGTCCCCGGGTGCGTCGGCGCGTCCGCGCCCGTCAGGAGGCTCAGCGGTACTCCGGGTTCTCGAAGTCGAAGCGGTTCCCCGCGTTCCACTCCGCGCGCTGGTTGCCGTAGCCGGGCACACCGCCGGCGTCGCGGAGCATCGCGGCCAGGTGCATGAGGTTCCAGGTCATGAACGTCGTGTTCCGGTTGGTGAAGTCGTTCTCGGGTCCGCCGCTGCCGGGATCGAGGTACGACGGTCCGGGCCCGGCCTCACCGATCCAGCCCGCGTCGGCGTTCGGGGGGATCGTGTACCCGACGTGCTGGAGCGAGTACAGGATGTTCTGCGCGCAGTGCTTGATGCCGTCCTCGTTGCCGGTGATCAGGCACCCGGCGACCCGCCCGTAGAACAGGTACTGGCCCTTGTCGTTGAGCTCGCCGGAGAGCGAGTAGATCCGCTCGATCAGGCGCTTGGTCACGCTGGAGTTGTCGCCCAGCCAGATCGGGCCGGCCACCACGAGGATGTCGCTGGCGAGGATCCCGGGGTAGAGCTCGGGCCAGGCGTCGGTGGCCCACCCGTGCTCGCGCATGTCGGGGTAGACGCCGGTGGCGACGTCGTGGTCGATCAGCCTGATCTCGCTGACCTCGACGCCGTGCTTGCGCATGATGCCTGCGCTGGCGTCGACCAGCCCCTGGGTGTGGCTGAGCTCGGGGCTGCGCTTGAGGGTGCAGTTGACGAAGGTGGCCCGCAGGCCGGTGAAGTCGGGCGCCACGCTGGACATGGGTTCCTCCGGGGTTGCTGATCTCAGCCGTCTCGACCCAGGGCGAGCTCGACGACCTGGTACGGGTCCGACCCGGGCACGACGTTGTGCATCGTCAGGACGGCGTCCCGGGGGCGGACGTGGATCTGCCAGCCCCAGTCCGGGCCGGACTCCGCGGGGTACGAGCCGAGGAGCCGCAGCTCGTCGCCGTCGCCGACGGCCCCCGAGAAGCTCATCCACGTCGGCCCGGTGTGCCAGGAGTCCACCCACACCGCCGTGGCGGCGTCGGGGGACCCGCCCAGCAGGATGAGCCCGTCCTGCGCCGCGTCGCCGTCCGACCACGTGTAGGCGATCGAGACGAACCGGTGGGCCGTGACGCCGACCGTGGCGGTCGCCGTGGACGACTGGTAGTCGTCCGTGGGCATCAGACGCAGCCGGTTCGTGCCGTGCCAGCTGCCCATCAGGGGGGCGAGGTGCTCGACGACGCTCATACCTGACTGTATCGACGACGGCCCCCGACGAGCGGTGGGCTCGGAGGGGGCCGTCGGTCGATACGTGTCAGGCGCGGGCGTGCGTGTCGTCCTTGCCGTGGCCCGGCAGGTGCGGGTGTGGCACGTGGATCTCGGCCGGCTCCGACGGGAGGTCGTCGATGCCGTCCGCGAGCGCCCTCTCGCGGCGGTGGCGGGCCGAGGGCATGGCGGCGGAGGCGAGGACGGCGAGGACCGCCACGGCCGCGCACACCAGGAACCCGTAGGTGAACGCGTCGTCGGTCGGCATCCCCTGCGGGGTGCTGTGCGACGTGATGACGGCGGCGACGACGGCCGTGCCGATGCTGCTGCCGATGGTCCGCGAGATCACGTTGACGCTGCTGGCCTCGCCCGTCTGTGCCGCCGGGACGCTCTCGATGATCGCGTTGGACATCGCCGCGAAGGCCAGGCCGATGCCGGCGCCGGTCAGCAGCCCGGAGGCCAGCACCTGCCAGAGGTCGTCGTGCACGGCGGCGGGCAGCGCGAAGGCGAGGACGACCAGGAACGTGCCGAGGAACATGGGCAGCTTGGGTCCGAACTTCCGGTCCAGCAGCCCCGAGATGGGACCGAACACGATCATCATCAGGACCGTCGGCAGCAGGAACAGCCCGGCCTCGGAGACGGACTTGCCGAAGCCGATCCCCGTCACGGGCGGCAGCTCGAGCAGGGTCGGGACCAGGAGGAACGTGCCGAACATCGCGAAGCCGAGGGCCAGCGCGACCAGGTCGGTCGCCCACACGCCGCGGTTGGCCATCAGTCGRATGTCGATGAGCGGCTGGCTCACCCGCAGCTCGATCAGCACGAAGGCGACGAGCGCGACCAGGCCGAGCACGAAGAGGGAGACGGTCTTGGTCTCGAACCAGCCCCACGACTGACCCTTGCTGATCGCGAGCAGCAGCGAGACGAGCCCGACGGTCAGGACGCCGGCGCCGAGGACGTCGAGCCGACCCGGGGTGCGGACCGGCGACTCCTTCATGCCGAAGATCGCACCGAGCAGCGCGATGACGACGAGCACGAGGGGCAGCCAGAACAGCCAGTGCCACGACAGGTGGTCGACGATCGGGCCGGCCGCCACGATGCCGACGCCGGCGCCGACGCCGAAGATCGCCGAGAGCAGGCCGACGGTGACGCTGACCTTCTCGCGCGGCAGCTCGTCGCGGACCATGCCGATGGACAGCGGCAGGATCGCGCCCGCCGAGCCCTGCAGCACGCGGGCGATGATCAGGACGCCGAGGGTCGGGGCGAGCGCCGCGACCAGGGTGCCGGCGGCGAGGGCCGCCAGCACGCCGATGAGGACCTTGCGCTTGCCGACCATGTCGCCGAGGCGGCCCAGGATCGGGGTCAGGACGGAGGCCGAGAGCAGGTAGGCCGTGAGGATCCAGGAGGCGTCCGCGGTCGAGACGTTCAGGTCGCCTGCGAGGACGGGCAGCGCCGGCGCCACGAGGGACTGCAGGACGGCGAACGCGAGACCGCCCAGGGAGAGGTAGAGGACCAGGAACCTGGTCCCGGAGCGTGGTGCGGCGGGCTGACCGGCGCTGACGGCAGCGCCGGCGAGGCCGGTCTGATCGGTGGAGTGCGACACGAGTTCCCCGGTGGATAGTTGTAAACGTTTGTTGACTAGCAGTATGCACACTGGGCTACAGTCAAGTCAACGTTCGTTTACCACCACTCCCGGAACGCTAGGCTGGCCGGGTCGAGAGGGGCTCCATGAGCATCGGCAACGTCGCCGACGACACCCTGCCGGCACCGCGGCGCCGGGATGCGGCCGCCACCCGGCAGCTGCTGCTCGGCGCCGCGCGGGACCGGTTCGCCCGTCAGGGCTACGCCGCCACCACGGTCCGGGAGATCGCCGACGACGCCGGCGTGAACGTGGCGCTCATCAGCCGCTACTTCGACTCCAAGGAAGGGCTGTTCGAGGCCTGCCTCATGCGTGTCTCCGACGAGCTGGGGACCGCGGTCGCGCCCGGGGCGACGCTGCACGAGGTGGCCGGCGCCATGGCGGAGCAGATCGCCGGACCGTACAGCGCCGAGCACCCGAACCAGCTCGTGCTGCTGCTGCGCACCTCGGGCGACGAGCGCGCCGAGCGGATCCGCCTCGACACGCTGCAGAGCTATGCGGGACGGATCGCCGAGGTTGCGGGCGGCGCGCCGGCCGGTCCGGACGTCCTCCTGCGCGCGCAGCTCGCGCTGTGCGCCGCGCTGGGCATCGCCGTCCTGCGGTCGTCGATGGTGATGGAGCCGCTGGCGTCCGCCGAGCCGGACCGGCTGGTCGATCCCGTGCGGGCCCTCATCCACGCCCTGCTCGATCCGGGCTCCGCTCGGTAGGCCGCCCGTCGAACAGCGTGGTTGTTTCACCTGACGTGCACGGCAGTGGGAGAGTCCGGTGAACACGACGTCGCCGGTCAGGTCCGGCGCCCGCCACACCACCGATCGTGGAGGTTCAGCGATGGTGCAAGGACCCAGCTCGACGGCACGGCAACGCCGTCGCCTTCTGCTTCTCGTCACGTTGCGAGTGCTCGCGACCGCCGCCGTGGTGCTCGTGCTCTACTACACGCTGCCGATGGACCGTCTCGCGGACACGCCACTCGCCGTGCCGCTCGTCGCCGGGCTGCTCCTGCTCGGAACGTGGGGCGCCTGGCAGATCCGCTCCATCATGAACGCGCAGAACCCGACGATCCGCGCCACCGTAGCTCTGTCCGGGTACCTCCCGGTGTTCCTCGTCCTGTTCGCCTCGGGCTACTACCTGATGGCCCAGGCGGACCCGGCCAACTTCAACGTCGGGGGCCTCACCCGCACGGACACCCTGTACTTCACGCTCACCGTGTTCAGCACCGTCGGCTTCGGGGACATCAACGCCACCAGCCAGGTCGGGCGGACGGTCGTCATGGTCCAGATGGTCCTCAACCTGATCCTCGTCGGTGCCGGGGTCCGGCTGCTGACGCAGGCCGTCCACATCGGATCCGCACGACGCGAGGCCGAGCGCACCCAGCCCGGGTCCACGGCGCCACCCGGCGAGCCCGACGAGGCGCCCGCGCCGCGGCCGTAGGCGACCCGATGACCGACGACGACGGCGGTGACCTCCGGACGCGGCTGCGGCGCGCCGTGCTGGTGGTGGCCGGCCTGAACCTGGCGTACTTCTTCGTCGAGTTCACCGTCGCGCTGTCGATCGGATCGGTGTCGCTGTTCGCCGACAGCGTCGACTTCCTCGAGGACACCGCGATCAACGTGCTGATCTTCATCGCCCTGGGCTGGTCGCTCCACCGTCAGGCGCTGGCGGGCAAGGTCATGGCCGTCATCATCGTGGTGCCCGCGCTGTCGGCGGCGTGGGAGGCGTTCGGCAAGCTCGGTGATCCCGTCCCGCCGAGCCCGGCGGCGCTGGTCCTGACCGCCGGTGGAGCGGCGGTGGTGAACCTGGCCTGCGCGCTCGTCCTCGCGCGCTTCCGGCACCACGACAGCTCGATGGCTCGCGCGGCGTTCCTGTCGGCGCGCAACGACGTGATCGTGAACGTCGCGGTCATCGCCATGGGCGTCCTGACCCTGTGGACCGCCTCCGGTTGGCCCGACCTGGTCCTGGGGCTGATCATCATCGTGGTGAACCTCAGCGCCGCCAAGGTGGTCTGGCAGACCGCGGAGGAGGAACGGCTCGCCGCGAAGGCGCTGGCGGGGGAGGAGATCGACTGAGGGCCCCGCCGGCACACGAAGGAGCGTGACCCGATGAGCTTCAGCTACCCCGTGGGAACCCGCGGCGCACGTCAGCCCGACAACCGGTTCTTCCGATGGATGAACGACCGGACGGCGCGCCGCATGAAGACGAGCGGCGGCGCGACGTTCATGGGGATGGACGCCCTCGTGCTGAACACGGTCGGCCGCAAGAGCGGCAAGAAGCGCGCCAGCCCGCTCGGGTGGTTCCCGGGCGAGCCGGACGGCTGGATCGTCGTCGCGGCAGCCGCCGGTGCGACCCACAACCCGGCCTGGTACTTCAACGCCGCCGCCCAGCCCGACCAGCTCACCATCGACCTCGTCGGCCAGACGATCCCGGTGACGGCCCGCGAGCTGCACGGAGACGAGCGCGAGGCCGCCTGGACCAGGATCACGACCGCGGTCCCGCGCTTCGCGTCGTACCAGAAGAAGACCGACCGGGAGCTGCCGGTGATCCTCCTCGAACGGCGCGAGAGCCCCGCCGCGGGCTCGTGATCGCTCCCGATGCCCTGGTGACGGCGCGCCTCGTCCTTCGGCGTCGCCGACCGGACGAAGCCGCCGTCTATCGGCGGCTGTGGACCGAGCGGGATCCGCGCGTGCCGCCGCACCGACAGATCGACTCCGAGGGCCGACCCACCGTGGAGGACATCGCCGCGCAGATCCGCGCCGAGCTCGCGGGGCCGGGGCCCGGGATCCTGGCGGTGGAGCGGACGGGCGAGGGCGACGTCATCGGTTACTGCGGGCTGGTCTTCTACGGGAACGGGGGACCCGGCGAGCCCGAGCTGGCCTTCGAGCTGCTGCGTGCGGTGCACGGCCACGGGTACGCGACCGAGGCGGGCGGGGCCGTGGCCGCGTGGGCGAGCGAGGCCGGCTACCCGCGGTTGTGGGCCTCGGTCCGGGACTGGAACGTCGCGTCGCGGCGCGTCCTGGAGAAGCTCGGTTTCCACGAGACGGGCCGGGTCGAGCCCGACGCGGTCCACGGCGACAGCCTGCTGACCGTGCGAGAGCTGTGAGCATGCCCAGGGCTTGTCCCACGTTCCACGCCGGAGGACCGTGGGCGGGGACGGAGGTGCGCCATGACACAGTTCGTGCAGATCATCGACTTCCGGACCTCGCGGATCGACGAGGTCCAGGCGTTGGGCGACGCGTACCGGGCGGCCCGAGCGGCGGAGGGCGGCACGGCGGTGGTGCGGGCGGTGGTCACCGCCGACCGGGACGATCCCGGCCGCTATCTCAACATCATCGAGTTCGACTCGTACGAGGCGGCGATGGAGAACTCGGCCCGGCCGGACACCGACGCGTTCGCGGCCCAGATGGCAGCCCTGTGCGACGGGCCCCCCACGTTCCTGAACCTCGACGTCCGGTTCACCTGGAACGAGTGACCGGGCCCTCGGGGTCGTCGTCGCCAGGTCAGGTCACGACGACGTGCCGTGGGGGCGCGGGGCTGGCACGGTAGAGCGAGCCTCGGGTCCCCCGCGAGAAGAGATGACATGACGAACGCCCCGGATGCTGCCTCCGCGATGGCAGCGCGTGAGTCCTGGGCGACCGACTTCCCCGAGAGCACCCGGCGGAGCGCGGGGATGACGGTGCTGGCCGCCGACCCGACCCCGCGGTACGGCTCGGCAGTGCTCGGGGTCGAGTACGCCCGCAAGTCCGGGCGCGCCCTGCACCTGCAGGTGCTGCTGCCGCCGATGCGCGACGACCTGCCCGGAGCGGACGCCGGTCCGAGGTTCCCACTGGTGGTGTTCGTGCAGGGGTCGGCCTGGAAGGAGCAGGCGCTCGGTCTGTCGCTCCCGGCCCTCGCCGAGTTCGCGCGACGCGGGTACGTCGTCGCGATCGTCGAGTACCGGCCGTCGACGCTGGCGATCTTTCCGGCCCAGGTCCGAGACGCGCGGAGCGCGATCGGCTTCCTGCGCAGTCGCGCTGACGAGTACCACCTCGACCCCGAGCGCGTCGCACTGTGGGGTGACTCGTCGGGGGCGCACACGGCCGCGCTCACCGCGCTGACGGACGGGCAGCAGGAGTACTCCGACGAGCCGGTCGGCGACGAGCCACTGGGAGTGCGGTGCGTCGTCGACTACTACGGGCCGACCGACATCGCGCGCATGAACGAGGAGCCCTCGGTCCAGGACCACATCGCGCCGACCAGCCCCGAGGGCCTGCTCATCGGCGGCCACGACGTGCTGCGACGGCCGGACCTGGTCGAGCCCACGGTCCTCATGAACCACCTGTCGCCGCGGCGGGACCTGCCTCCGGTGCTGATCGTGCACGGCAGCAAGGACCGGTTGGTCCCGTTCGGTCAGAGCGTGCTGCTCCACGACGCGCTCGTCGAGGCCGGCGGACCCGTCGAGCTCTACCAGCTCCAGGGCGCCGACCACGGGGGTCCGCCGTTCTGGCAGGACGACGTGCTCGACCTCGTGGACGACTTCTTGCGACGCCACCTCCACCGAGACGCGTCCGACGACAGCTAGACCCAACACGATCGAGGAGTTCGCATGGAGTCTCGCCAGCTGGGGCGCACCGGTCTGACGGTGTCCGAGATCGGCTACGGAGCGTGGGGGATCGGTGCCTCCATGTGGATCGGGGCGCGCGAGGACGAGTCCGTCGCGGCGCTGCACCGCGCCATCGAGCTCGGCGTCAACTTCGTCGACACCGCGCGCGGCTACGGCGAGAGCGAGCGCATCGTCGGCAGCGTCCTGCGGGACCACCCGGACGTGCTCGTCGCCACGAAGGTCCCGCCCAAGAACGGCGTCTGGCCGGCGCCCGACGGCGTGCACCCGGACGAGACGTTCCCCGGCGCCCACATCCGCCGGAGCCTCGAGACCAGCCTCGCCGCGTCCGGCCTCGAGGCGTTCGACGTCCTCCAGCTCCACGTCTGGAGCGACGAGTGGGTGGGCCGGGGGGACTGGCTCGAGACGATCGCCGACCTGCGCCAGGAGGGCAAGATCCGATTCTTCGGGGTCTCCGTCAACGACTACCAGCCCGAGAACGCGCTCGAGCTCGTCCGCAGCGGCACGGTCGACACCGTCCAGGTCATCTACAACGCCTGGCACCAGCAGCCGGAGGCGCAGCTGCTTCCCGCGTGTGCCGAGCACGGCGTCGGGGTCATCGTGCGGGTCGCCCTGGACGAGGGCGGACTGACCGGGCGCATCACGGCGGGGTCGACGTTCCCCGCCGGGGACTTCCGCACCACGTACTTCGGCGGGGATCGGTCGGCGCAGGTCGAGGAGCATGTCACCGCGCTCGTCGACGACCTGGGCATCTCTACCGACGAGCTGCCCGACATCGCCCTGCGCTACGTCCTCGACCACCCCGCCGTGTCCACGGTGATCGCCGGCATGCGCACCGTGCGCAACGTCGAGCGCAACGCCGCCACGAGCGACGGTCGGCGGCTCACCGACACGCAGCGCGAGGTGATCCGGCGCCACCGGTGGGAGCGGAACTTCTACCGGGCCGCGCACTGAGTCATCGCGACCGGGGGACAGCCCAACGGCCCCGCTCCGCCGATACCGGCGGTGCGGGGCCGTTCTCTCTGGTTCTCAGGAGGAGGTGGTCGCCAGCTCGGCGTCCCGCGCCTCCCGGGTGAGGGCGTCGATCGCGTCGTCGAGCTCAGCGTCGGTGCTCAGGACACCGGACGTCGCGTCGTCGGCGTCCACCGGCTCGACCTCGAGGTCGATCGACGTGGCCAGCGGCTTGTGCTTGATGAACACGAGCACGACGGCGGCGAGGATCGCGAGCGGAACCATGTAGAGGAACACCGGCGTGAGGGCGTCGTTGTAGGCGCCGACGATGATCTCCCGCACCTGGTCGGGCAGGCTGTGCACGAGGTCCGGCGTGAAGCTGCCGGTGTCACCCGCCCCGGAGGCCGGGAGCCGCTGGGTCAGCAGGTGGGCGAGGTTCGTCGCGAACAGCGACCCGACGACGGCGGAACCGACCGACGCGCCGATCTGGCGGAAGTAGTTGTTCGACGACGTCGCGGTGCCCACGACCTTCATGGAGAACGAGTTCTGCACGACGAGCACGAGGTTCTGCATGGTCATGCCGAGCCCGACGCCCATGATCGCGGTGTACGCGCAGATGACCCAGACGGCCAGGCCGGGCGTCATCGTGGAGAGCAGCAGCAGGCCCACGGCGACGAGCGCCATGCCCACGACCGGGTACCACTTGTACTTCCCGGTGCGCGAGATCGCGATGCCGGTGATCACGGACGTCAGCAGCATGCCGAGCATCATCGGGACCATCAGCAGGCCGGCCTCGGTGGCGCTCGAGCCGGTGACCATCTGCAGGTACGTCGGCAGGAAGGCCATCGCCCCGAACATCGAGATGCCGGTCAGCAGGCCGCCGAGGGTGGCGACGTTGAAGTTCCGGTTGCGGAACAGGGCGAGCGGCATGATCGGCTCGGCGGCGCGGCTCTCGACGAAGACGAAGGCGAACCCGGCCACGACGGCGCCGACGATCATGCCGATGATCTGCGGCGATGCCCAGGCGTACGTGGAGCCGGCCCAGGTGGTGGTCAGCACGATGCAGGTGCTCGCGATGGCGATGAGGACCRTGCCCGCGTAGTCGAGGCGAGGCTTGGCCTGGACGCGCTTGGGCAGGTGGATGAACTTGATGGCTGAGGCGATCGCGAGGATGCCGAGCGGCACGTTCATCCAGAACGCCCAGCGCCAGCCGGGACCCTCGGTGAAGAACCCGCCGAGCAGGGGACCGGCGACCGAGGACACGGCGAACACCGCGCCCATGATCCCGCTGTACCGACCGCGCTCACGGGCGGGCACCACGTCGGCGATGATCGCCAGCGCCAGGATCATGAGCCCGCCGCCGCCGAGGCCCTGGACCGCGCGACCCGCGATGAGGCCGCCCATGGAGTGCGAGAGGCCGCCGATGACGGAGCCGACGAGGAAGATCGCGATCGCGCTGACGAACAGCCACTTGCGGCCGACGAGGTCGCCGAGCTTGCCGTAGACCGGCATGACGATGGTGGAGGCCAGGATGTAGGCGGTCGTGATCCACACCATGTGCTCGACGCCGTGCAGCTCACCGACGATCGTCGGCAGTGCGGTCGAGAAGATCATCTGGTCGAGCGACGCCAGCAGCATCGCGATGAGCAGGCCGGCGAACACCAGCAGGACGCCCTTGTGGGACGTTTCGCTCGCCGGCTGCGAGGGGGTCTGCGGCGCCCGTCCGGCTGCCGCGGTGGTCGTGGTCACGTGAGGTTCTCCCATGCTGTGGTCAGGAGCGCGTTCGCGCGCTCCTCGATCTGGTCTGCGGTGGCGGGCTCAGGCGCTGTGGCCGCCTCTTTCATGGCGCCGCGCACGGCGACGGCCGCGGCGGTGATGGCGACGTCCGCCCATGCCGTGTCCTGGTCCGTGCCGACCGCGCGGGCGGCGGCGATCTGGACCAGGGCGGCGGCGAACGCCTCCTGGGTGTCTCCGAGCTGGCGGAACGCCGCGGCGAACAGGTGGGGATGGCGACGGAGCAGCGCACGGCGCTCGTCGCGACGCGCTCCCACCTGCAGGCTCGCGCGGATCTGCTCGACGAAGAAGCGCACGGCGACCTCGCGCAGGCTCAGGCTCTCGCCGGTCGCCACGACGGCGGCGACCATCTGGTCGATCTGCCGCGCGTCGGGCGCGTTGAGCAGCGCGTCGTCCTTCGAGTCGAAGTAGTTGAAGAACGTGCGGGGGGAGACACCGGCCGCGGCGCTGATCGCCTCGACGGTTGCGCCCTCCAGGCCGTGCTCGAGCGTCAGCTCGAGAGCGGCGTCCGCGATGCGGTGCCGGGTCTCGACGCGCTTGCGCTCGCGAAGCCCGCTCTCGTTTGATTGCATGACTGCATTATTGCACGGCTGCAAACTGCAGTCACTGTGCCGTCGGTCACGGGGCGCCCTGCAGGTCGAGGTTCGCGCCCATGACCACGGTCCGCTCCGGCGGCAGGTGGAAGACCTCCGCGCGGCTCGCGGCGTTGCGTGCCATCCAGACGAACAGCCGCGCGCGCCAGCCCCGCCGATGGGGAGCTCCGCCCACGTGCACGGTGAGGACCGACAGGAAGTAGCGCGCGTCGTCGACGTCCAGCGAGAGCTCGGGGCTCTGACCGACCGCGAGCGCGAGGCCCCTCGGGATGTCCTGGCTGTCGTTGAACCCGACGCGCACGCAGACGTGCACGATGCCGTCGTCGGCGTAGCCGAGGTCGTCGACGACGACGCGGTCGACGTGCCGGATGTGGGGGACGTTCTCGTTGACGATCTGGACGATGACGACGTGCTCGTGCAGCACGTGGTTGAACGCGACGTGCGAGCGCAGCGCCAGCGGCGTCGTCAGCTTGTTGGGGTGGGGGAACACCGCCAGCCCGGGCACCCGCGGGACGCCGGTGTCCTGGACCATCGCGACGAACTCGTCGAGCGGTCCTTCCAGGTCGTTGCGCCGGGCGGCCAGCCGCTCGGCACCGGCGCGCCACGTGGTCATGAGCGTGATCACGATCGCGGCGATGACCAGCGGGAGCCACCCGCCGCTGACGATCTTGGTGACGTTGGCGGCGAAGAACACGAGCTCCAGGCCGATGACGACGACGCCGTACGCGACGACCTTCCACGTCGCCCAGTGCCACACCCGCTTCGCGAGCAGCAGGAACAGGAGGCTGGTGAGCAGCAACGTCCCCGTGACCGCGAGTCCGTAGGCGGTGGCCAGCCGGGTCGAGCTGCGGAACACCGCGATCAGCACGAGCACGCCCACGAACAGGATCCAGTTGACCGCCGGCACGTAGATCTGGCCGCCGGCGTGGCGGGACGTCTGCCGCACCGACAGCCTCGGGAACAGGCCGAGGCGGACGGCCTGCCGGGACACGGAGTACGCCCCGGAGATGACGGCCTGCGACGCGATGACCGTCGCCAGGGTCGCCAGCGCCACCAGTGGGAGGGTCGCCCAGGTCGGTGCGAGGTGGAAGAAGGGGTTGTCGATCGTGCCGGGGTCGTCCAGGATCATCGCCCCCTGCCCGAGATAGTTCAGGGTCAGGGCCGGAAACACGACGGCGTACCAGCCCAAGCGGATCGGCGCCGCCCCGAAGTGGCCCATGTCGGCGTAGAGCGCCTCCGCCCCGGTGATCGTCAGCACGACGGCGCCCATGGCGACGAACGCGGTGAGCGGGTGCTCGACGACGAACGCGACGGCGTACGTGGGCGACAGCGCGCGCAGGATCGCCGGGTTCTCGGCGATGTGCGGCACGCCCAGGACGGCCAGCACGACGAACCAGAGCGCCATCACGGGTCCGAACGCTCGCCCGACCACCTCGGTGCCGCGTCGCTGGACGAGGAACAGGACCGTGAGCACCGCCACCGAGGCCGGCAGCACGAGCCGCTCGAAGGCCGGGTCGGCCACGACGACGCCCTCGATCGACGACATCACCGAGATCGCCGGGGTGATCACGCTGTCGCCGTAGAAGAGCGCTGCACCGAACATCCCCAGCATCATCGCCGCCGCGAGCCGACGCCTGTCCCTGAGCTTCTGGCGCAGCAGCGCGACGAGCGCGAGGATGCCGCCCTCGCCGTCGTTGTCGGCTCGCATCACCAGCGCCACGTAGTTCACCGAGACGACGATCGCGATGGACCAGAACACCATCGAGATCACGCCGTACACGTCGACGGACGTGGGCTTGACGTTGTTGTGATCGATGCTGAAGACCGTCTGCAGCGAGTACAGCGGGCTGGTGCCGATGTCACCGAAGACCACGCCCAGAGCGCCCAGCGCCAGCCAGGCCCGGGGCCCGTGCCTGGCGGGTGGGCTCTCTCGGACGTCGACTCCGGTCGCGGCCTGCGGGTCGCTCGGCGACTGGCTGGGGGTCACCCCGGCATCGTGGCACGGTGCCGGGCTGGTTCAGCGGGTCGACGGGCGCAGGTGCGTCCGGTCAGGCGGCTCCGGTGAGGGCGCGGAGGTCCGCGAGGACGCCGTCCTGGATCTGGGCGAACGGCCGGTCCTCGCCGTCCGCCAGCCACGCGGCGAATGCGGTGCGGAAGACGGTGACACCGCTCTCGGCCGCCAGGGCGGCGGTGGTGGGGTCGATGCCGCGGTCGGTGAGGGCCCGGGTCAGGGCGACGGCGAGCGCCGACATCTTCAGCAGCTCGCGCTCCTGCAGGGCCGGGTGGGCGGCGATGATCTGCCGTCGCTCACGGGACCAGCCGCGCCGGTCGTCGGGGAACATCGCGGCCGCTGACGCCAGCGCGGACCCGACCAGCGACATCGGGTCGTGCCGGTCGGCGTCGTCGAGGCCGTCCAGGAACAGGTGCTCGAACTCGTCCTGGCTGACGAACAGCACCTCGCGCTTGTCGGCGAAGTAGCGGAAGAAGGTGCGTTCGGTCAGGCCGGCCGCCTCGGCGATCTCGGCGACGGTCACGCCGTCGTACCCGCGCTCGGCGTACAGCTCGAGGGCCGCGCGCTGCAGGCGCTCCCGCGCCCCCGACTCCCACCTCGCCATGCAGGCATCCTAGGCGATGACAGGGGCTGACATGGGGTGGCTCGCTGCGAGAGCCCGTGCCGCACGCGGGCTGGGAGACTGCGCCGTGTGACGACGGCGTACCTGCAGCAGGAGGCCTGGGCGCGGCTGGTGCTCGGCATCACTGTCGCGGCGTTCGCCGTGGGCGAGGTCCGGCAGACGGCGAGGCTGCGGCGCGGTGCCTCGCGCACGGACGTGCGAGGCGAGCTCGTGTTCCGGGCGCTCTTCTTCGCGGGCATCCTGATGCTGCCGCTGGGCCGGGCGCTCGTGCCCGACGCCGTGCTCGAGGGTGTCGGGGTGTTCGTCCTGGGCGCGGTCGTCGGGTGGGCCGGCCTGCTGTGGCGATGGTGGTCGTTCGTCACCTTGGGCGAGTACTTCACGACGGTGGTCCTGACGTCCGCCGATCAGGTGATCGTCAGTCGCGGGCCGTACCGATTCCTCAGGCACCCCAGCTACGCGGGCCTGCTCGCGGCCCTGCTCGGCTGCGGACTGATGCTCGGCAACTGGGTGGGGGCGGGTGCCTGCGTCCTGCTGAGCCTGGTGGCGATCGTCTACCGCATCGGACGAGAGGAGCGCGCGATGATCGACGCCCTCGGCGACGCGTACGTCGACTTCGCCAGGGACCGCGCTCGTCTGGTCCCCTTCATCTGGTGAGGGCGATCACCCTCGCGCCGTGACCGATATGTCCGGAAAAGTACTTTCCGAGAGGGGCGCCGGAGCCCTAGGCTCCAGGGTGTCGTTCGACCTGTGACCGGTCGATGGTGACCGGTCCCCAGCCTGCAGCGGGTCATTCACTCCGCGACGTCCCGATGACGGGGCGCTGCTGCGGCCACGGCCGGTCCCGGTGACCGTGCCCACCTCCATCTCGTCTCGGCCCRGCGGCCATCGAGATCGCCGGGGGATGGGAAGGCCTGCGATGCTCCGTCTTCGTAGCAGGATCGTGTCCGGTGCAGCAGCTCTCGCCACACTCGTGCTGGGGTCGGTGACCGTCGCCCTGGCCCCGGCCGCGGACGCCCACTCGAACGGGTGCTCCACCGGCGCCGTGACGTCGTACATCCCCCCGGCAGGCACGGACGGGGCGTTCGGTGTCACCCAGGGCCCGGGCGGGACGTGGTACGCCCACGGCGCCACGATCAACCGGATCGTGGCGGGCAAGACCACCGAGTACCCGGTCCCCGATCCGGACACCGCCGACGCCGGATGGCTGACGCGCGACTCGGCCGGGGGCCAGGTCTGGTTCGCCGATCGCGGCACCGGGCGACTGGGCACGGTCGACGTCGTGGGCCGGGTCCACGAGTACCAGATCCCCGACGGGGTCAACGGCACGGCCCTGCCGCAGGGCATCGTCGTCGGCCCGGGGTCGCACGTCTGGTTCACCGACCAGGGCAACGACCGGATCGGCGATCTCGACCGACGGACCGGAGCGTTCACCCTCTACCCCATCCCCACCGAGGGTGGTGGCCCCCTCGGTCTGACCCGTGGCCCGGACGGCAACCTGTGGTTCACCGAGCGCGGCGCGGACAAGGTCGGGCGGATGACCCCGGCCGGCGCGTTCACCGAGTGGGACCTGGCGGCCGGAGCCTTCCCGAACCGGATCGTGACGGGTCCGGACCGGGCGCTGTGGTTCACCGAGCTGCGTGCCGGCAACATCGGGCGCATCACGACCGCGGGCCAGCTCACCGAGGTGCCCGTGGCCGGAGGGCCCGTCGGGATCACGCTCGCCCCGGACGGTCACCTCTACGCCGCGATGTTCCTCTCCGCCCAGCTCGCGCAGCTGGACGACCACGGGCAGGTCGCACGCACCTGGGACGTTCCCGGCGCGCTGCAGGTCGCTGCGAGCCAAGGGGCTCTCTGGGTGACCGACCCGTTCACCGACACGGTCAGCGAGGTCCGCACGCACTGCGACGACTGAGCGGCGGCAGAGAGACGATGGACGGCAACGTCACCGGGGCGCAGGAGCGCGGGCGGTCATCGGGGTGKGACGTCGTCGTGGTCGGTGGCGGCGCCGCCGGGTGCGTGCTCGCTGCCCGGCTCAGCGAGGACCCGTCGCGGCGGGTGCTGCTGCTCGAGGCCGGCCCGGACCATCGGGTCGATCCACCCGACGACGTCCGCGACGGCCGCCGGGCCACCATGCAGCACGACTGGGGCTACACCGAGGTCCCCGGCCCCGACGGTGCGGTCCGGCACCTCCCGCGCGGGAGGCTGCTGGGAGGGTGCTCGTCCACCAACGCCACCTTCGCCCTGCGGGGGCATCCCGGCGACTACGACGCCTGGGCGGAGGCGGGCAACGCGGGATGGTCGTTCGCCGACGTGCTCCCCGACTTCGTCCGGCTGGAGAACGACGCGGACCACGGCTTGGAGCCCTGGCACGGGGACCGGGGACCTCTGCCGATCCGCAGGTACTCCGACCGCGAGCTGACCGACGTCGCGAGGGCGGGGGAGGAGGCCCTGCGGGACCTCGGCTGTGTCCCGGTCCCGGACCTCAACGCCCCGGGCGCCGTCGGCGTGGGCAGGATCCCGACCAACTGTCTCGACGGGAGCCGGGTCAGCACGGCGATCGCCTACCTGCCCCGCGACGCGGAGAGGGCCAACCTCACCGTCACGTGCGACGCCGAGGTGCGCGACCTGCTGGTCGACGGCGACCGGGTCACCGGGGTGCGGCTGCTGTCGGGCGAGATCGTCCACGCCGACCGGGTCGTGCTCTGCGGCGGCGCGTACGGCTCGCCGGTGCTGCTCCTGCGGTCCGGGATCGGCCCGGCCGATCAGCTGAGGGCCGCCGGCGTCCGGCCGAGGGTCGACCTTCCCGGGGTCGGCGCGAACCTCGTGGACCACCCGGTCGTGTCGGTCGACCTACGCCATCCGGGACCCGTCCTCCCGGTCCCGGTCTTCCAGGTCGCGGCCACGGCCCGGACCGACGGCGCGGAACCGTCGGGGCCGCCCGACCTGCAGCACATGGTCGGGGGGCCGTACCTGGACGACGGCGCCGCGGCGTTCTTCGTCGGGACCGCGCTGCTCAAGCCGCGCTCGCGAGGCAGCATCCGACTGGTCAGCGACGACCCGACGACGGCACCGCGCATCGACCTCGGATACTTCCGCGAGGCGACGGACCTCGACCGGCTCGCCGAGGGGTTCGAGCGCGCGCGGGACGCCTGTCGGCTGGGCGCCGTCGCCCGGCTCTCCGGCGGGCGTCAGCTCAGGCCGGACCACGATGTCCGGCTCGGCGATCGAGCTGCCGTGCGGGCCTGGATCCCGCGGGCCGTGTGGACGTACCACCACCCCGTCGGCACCTGCGCGATGGGGCGCGATGCCGCCGAGGGCGCGGTCGTCGACGCGACCGGGAGGGTCCACGGCGTGGCCGGGCTGTCGGTGGTCGACGCCTCGGTGATGCCCGACATCCCGTCGGCCAACACGCACGTGCCCACKATCATGGTCGCCGAGCACGTCGCGAGCCGGTTCGACGACTGAGGGTCGTCGGAGCAGTGCCGGCGCCGGTGCGGATCGACGTGTCGCCCGGACCAGAGGGCCGTTGGTCGTGTCGATCAATCCGCGAAACGGGAGGAAATTCCCGTCATTGAACGCGCGGGTGCGCCGCGGTCCCGCGTCATGAGGATCACCACCGCGGCGGCGACGAGGACCACGCCGGCCGTCCGGGTCCAGGCGTCGGCGACGACCCCGAGCGCCAGCACGGCTGCGGGGAGCGTGACCTGCGCGGCGCAGAGCTCCCCGGCGACCAGGACGATCGCGGCGGGGATCGCGGCCGGCACGTCGGGGCGGATCCTCGCGGCGGCGACCCCGGTCGCGGTGCCGACCGCCACGACGAGGACCATCGACGCCGCCGGCGCCTGGAGCGCCTCGCGCGGGACGGTGCCGACCAGGGCTGCGAGGACCGTCGCGCAGGCGGTGGCGGCGACCATGAGGCCGAGGGCCAGTCGCGCCACGGTCCGGCGCCGCAACGTCAGCGGCGACGTGCAGCTGAGGTCGACCATGGCGTCGTCGGACAGCGACGCGGTGGCGGTGGCGATCAGGACGGCGGCCGCCGTGACGGCGATCCCGACCGCGTGGGTGGGGCCCCAGCGCAGCGTCGCGTGGCCGCCGAGGGCGGCGACGGCGTCGAGCCCCAGGGCGAAGGCCCAGCCCGGCGCGCGCACCGCCGCGGAGAGGGCGCCGGGCACGTCAGCCCACGGACTCGAACCAGGCGAACGACTGGTGAGTGGCCCAGAGCTGCATCACGACGCCGAGGGCAGCGACGACGCCACCCACGATCACGAGGCGCAGCGGGTGCCATCGCGTGCCGGACGAGCGCGCGAGGGCCAACCCGGCGAAGAGCATCGTCATCCCGACCAGGAAGAGCGCGTGCCAGCCGACGCGTCCGACCTCCATCCGGACCGCGTAGAAGTC
This sequence comes from Cellulomonas sp. P5_C6, assembly GCF_054049635.1. Taxonomy (NCBI): domain Bacteria; kingdom Bacillati; phylum Actinomycetota; class Actinomycetes; order Micrococcales; family Cellulomonadaceae; genus Cellulomonas; species Cellulomonas sp. P5_C6. Next base: position 59,853 of record NZ_JBFULZ010000001.1, read on the forward strand.
GGGGTCGTACGAGTCGGGCAGGTCGAGCAGCGTCGTCTGCTGCAGGACCTCACGGGACGGGAACGCGCCGAGGTCCTGGGTGAGTCGGGGTGCGAGCGCGTCGGGCGTGAGGAACGCGGCGGGGAACCACGACCAGAGCCAGAACCCCTCGACGAGGAAGAACGAGCCGAGCACCCCGACCACCACGCCGACCGCGCGCGACCGGACGATCCTGGCGGTCGCGACGCCGGCGGCGAAGGCCGCCGCRGTCTGCACGACGGGGTGGGCGATCTCGGCGGGGCTCAGGCGGAAGAGGCCCAGCCCGCGACCCTCGCCGACCGGGATGCCGCCGGCCCGGACGACGAGCACGGCGACGTAGACCGAGACGGCGGCGGCGAACGCGACCGGGACGAGGCCGGCGAGCAGCAGGGCCACGGTCCGGTCGCGCTCGGTGGGAGGGACCGCCCGGAACGTCTCCGCCGTCGTGTCCTCACGGTCCCGCATGGCCGCGAGGGCGGCGACGATGAACGTCGCGGCGACCAGGAAGCTCGAGCTGGCCATCCGGGAGTAGGCGTCGTTCGCCCACCGGTTGGCCGGGATGTCCCACAACAGGCTGGTCTCCTGGACCAGCAGGACCAGGAAGCCCAGGATCAGGACGGGGTTCCGGGCCAGCCGTCGCGCCTCGACGCGCGCGAGGGCGGTGAGGGTGGACCGGCCGACCAGCTGGTCGGCCGGCGCGTCGGTCGTCGTCAGCGCCATGTCAGCACCTCGATCTCCTCGATCGGTCCCTCGCCGGGGACCTGGCCCGTGAGGACCAGGTAGCCGTCCTCGACGGTGGGTGCGCCCAAGGTCGCACCGGGCGGCGGTTCGCCGATGTGCCGGTGCAGCCCCTCCGCGGTCACCCAGGACAGCAGCGCGCGCGTCTCGGGAGCGTCCGACACCCACACCCGGCCCGCCGCGCGCGCGGCCAGAGCCGACGGCTCGCCCTCGAAGCGGATCCGACCGCGGTCGACGACGACCAAGCGCGAGCAGACGGCCTGGATGTCCTCGGTGAGGTGCGTGGACAGGACGACGCACCGGTTGCGTGCCGTGGCGCTGATCACCTCCCGGAACCGGAGCCGCTGGACGGGGTCGAGCCCGACGGTCGGCTCGTCGAGGACCAGCAGACCGGGATCCCCGAGGAGGGCCTGCGCGAGAGCCACCCGGCGACGCATCCCGCCGGAGAGGGCGCCCATCCGCTTGTGCATCTGGTCCTCCAGGCCGACCGCGGTGAGCACGCGACGGACCTCGCGGCGCCGCTCCGAGGTGGAGGTGATCTCCTTGAGCACTGCGACGTAGTCGACGAAGTCGTACGCCGTGAACGTCCGGTAGTGGCCGGGCTCCTGCGGCAGGTAGCCGAGGCCGCGCCGGATGGCCAGTCGGCCCTCCGTCGTCGCGGCGTCGTGGCCCAGCAACCGGACCGAGCCGGAGTCCGGCGTGAGGGCGGTGGCCAGGATCCGGAGGAGCGTCGTCTTGCCGGCGCCGTTGGGCCCGAGCACCCCGGTGATCCCGGGGCCGGCCTCGAACGAGACGGAGTCCAGGACGGGGAGACGACGGAAGGACTTGCTGACGCCGGTGACGGCGATGCTCGCGGTCATGCGGGGGAGATCCTCTCGAAGCGAGCGCGACGGGCGACGGTCAGGACGACGGCGACGACGCACAGGACGGCCAGGACGAGCTGGCCCGCGCCCTGGGCCTGGGGGAGCAGGTCGAGGAGGCGGTCGATGCTTCCTCGCGCTCCCGGCAGGGCGGCCAGGTTCACCAGCAACCAGGCGGTGGCGACGCCGGCCGCGGCGTAGAGCGGACGGACGAAGGTGATCGCGGCCAGCGTGAGCAGGGTGAGTGCCACCGCCGGGAGCAGCCAGAGCACCGGCTGGACCTCAGGGACCGCCAACGACAGGAACGCGGCGACGGGGAGCGAGACGGCCAGCGCGGTCAGCGTGCGCAGCAGGAGGCGCCGGGCCGACGAGTACGGCGCGACGACCGCCAGCTCGTACGCGAGCTCACCTCGGGAGCCGTAGGCGAGCGCGACCGCGGGGACGGGCAGCACGGGGACGAGCAGCAGGAACGTCGCGACGCCGATCGCCTCGGACGCGATCGTCGAGAACACCGTCGCGACGACGAKGACCGCGAAGCCCGCCACCCACGCCCGTCCCGTGAGCTCGGAGGCCGCGATGACCCGGGCGGTGGCCTCCCTGACGCCGCAGCGCACGAGGACCCGTTCGAACCACGTGAGCCCGGGCTGGTCGACCCGGTCCGTCAACGCCGCCCACGAGTCCGCGTGCCGACCGGCGAGCGCGGGGACCGCGGAGACGGCCTCGCGGAGCGCCGACCGGCACGATTCGCACCCGGTCAGGTGCGCCTCGACGGACGCGCTGCGTGCGTAGTCGAGCCGGTCGCCGACGTAGGCGGTGAGCAGGCCGGGCTCGATGTGCCAGGTCATGAGAGGGCCCCCCGGAGCTGGGTGCGGGCGCGGAGCATGCGGGTGCGGACGGTCCCCGCCGGGATGCCGAGCAGTCGCGCGGCCTCGCTGCTGGACAAGCCGTCCAGGACGACGGCGGTCATGACGGCGCGCAGCTCGGGGGAGAGCCTGTTCAGGGCGGTGCCGACGTCGCCGTGCTGCACTCCGAGCAGCAGCACGTCCTCGGCGGACGGCTGGCTGACCTCCGGCACGCGCGCCGTCGGGAAGGGGCGCCGCGGACGCAGCGACGCGAGCAGCCGACGGATGGCGATGCCCCACAGCCACGCCTCGACGACACCGCTCCCGGAGTACGCGCCGGGCTTGCGCCAGACGGCGACGAAGACGTCCTGCACGACCTCCTCGACGAGCCCGCTGTCCGCGCAGCGACGGCCGAGGCGCAGCCGGAGCCACGGCGCGTGCCGGTCGTAGAGGTCCCGCAGCGCCGCCCGGTCGCGCCCGACGATCGCGACCAGCAGGTCACGGTCGGAGCGCTCGAGGTTGTCGTCCACAGCCACTTGTATCCGCCGGCCCCCCGGACTGTTCGGCGAGGATCAGGATCAGTGGGCAGCCACCGCGGCGGCGTGCGCTGAACAGCACCGACAACGCTAGACCCGCGGCCTTCGCCGGCCCAGGGGCGGGCGCGGAAAGTCGATTGCGCACACGAGCCGKACGTGTGTACCGTCCCGGTGATCGTGACCCGTCGTCAGGAGGTGAGACCCATGACCGCAGTATCCGCACTGGGTGCTCCCTCGCAGTCCACGACCGCGCGACGTCGCTAGTCGCCACGGGGAGCGCCCGCCAGGCACTTCGCGAAAGGCGACTCCCATGACTACGACACCCTCGTCACCCCTGCACTCCACGTCGACGCCGGGCGAGCGCGCCCTGGTCCTCGGCGGCGGCGGATCGACAGGCAACGCCTGGCTGATCGGCGTCGTCGCCGGCCTGGCCGAGGCCGGGCTGGACGTCACCACGGCCGACCTGACCGTCGGGACGTCGGCCGGTTCCACGGCCGCGGCCCAGCTGGCCGGCGCGACACCCGCCGAGCTGCTCGCCGCCACCCTCGCCCCGGCTCCCCAGCCACGCCCCGGTCCGGGGCGCGGCCCCGCCAGGCCGGTGACGGACCACCTCGAGCGGCTGACCAGGATCATCGCCGCGTCCGAGGACGTGGCCGACCTGCGCCGCAGGATGGGCGCGGCGGCACTCGAGAGGGAGGCGGCGTCGGACGGCACCTGGCAGGCGCAGTGGCGCGCCACCGTCGCCTCGCGGCTGCCCAGCCAGAGCTGGCCGCAGCGGACCGTGCTCATCACGGCGGTCGATGCCGAGACCGGGGAGCCGGTCGTGTTCGACAGCCACTCCGGGGTCGACCTGGCCGACGCCGTCGCCGCGAGCTGTTCCAGCGGCCTGCCCTACCGGATCGGGGAGCACCGCTACATCGACGGCGGGTACCGGTCCAACGCCGAGAACGCCGATCTGGCCGCCGGCTGCGCGCGGGTGCTCATGCTGTCGCCCTTCGGCGGCCGATCCCTGCACCCGCCGGCGTGGGGCACGCACCTCGCCACCCAGGTCGACGAGCTCCGCGCGCGTGGCAGCCGGGTCGAGACGGTCGTCCCGGACGCGGGCGCCGAGCACATGTTCGGCGCCGACGCGATGGACCTGTCGATGCGTCCGGCCGCCGCTCGGGCCGGTCACGAGCAGGGCGTGGCGCTCGCGGAGAGGCTCGCCGAGCTCTGGGGCTGACGGGCGCGCTAGTACGTGGCGCGGCCGCCGCTGATGTCGTAGACGGCTCCGGTGGAGAAGCTGACCTTGTCCGAGGCGAGCCACGCGACGAGCTCGGCGACCTCGTCGGCGCGCCCGACCCGCTTCATGGGGATCAGGCTCGTGATGTGGGCGAGGACCTCGGGGCTCGTGCTGTCGTTCATCGGCGTCGCGATCACGGCGGGCGCGATCGCGTTCACCAGGACGCCGCTGGTCGCGAGCTCCTTGCCGAGCGACTTGGTCATCGCGATGACCGCGGCCTTGGACGCCGAGTAGGCCGACAGGTTCGGGTTGCCGTCCTTGCCGGCCATGCTCGCGATGTTGACGATCCGGCCCCAGCCGCGCTCGCGCATGCCCGGGACCACCGCACGGCACAGGTTGAACGAGCCGCGGACGTTGACGGCGAAGACCGTGTCCCACGCGTCCGCGTCGATCTCCCAGAGCGGGAGGTTCGGGCCGACGATCCCGGCGGAGTTGACCAGGATGTCGACGGTGCCGATGCCGGAGACGGCGGCCGCGACGGCGGCCTGGTCCGCGACGTCGACGACCACGTCGGCGCCCGGCGCGAGGTCGAGCCGCACGACGTCGACGCCGTCGCGCGCGAGCCGCTCGGCGCAGGCCGCGCCGAGGCCGCTCATGCCCCCGGTGATGACGGCGGTCCTGGTCACGGGGCTCCTCGGTCGTCGGTGCGCGTCGCGCGTTCCAGGGTCTCGAGCAGGTGCTCGTAGGGGTGGCCCGTCGCCCGCGTCAGGCCGAGCTCGCACGTCCGGTTCGAGGAGGCGTAGGCGTCGAAGTGGCGTGCCGCGACGGAGGYCGCCTCCCGTGCCGTCGCCGAGGCGGTCAGCTCGGGATGGAGCATGCCGCGGTCGCCGGCGAAGGCGCAGCAGCCCCAGCCGTCGGGGACGACGACCTCGGACGCGATCGCGGCGGCGATGCGGGAGAGGGCCTCGTCGGTGCCGAGGTGGGCGGACGAACAGGTCGGGTGCAGGGCGATCGACCCGATCGGGGCGGTCACGGTCAGGTCGCTCAGGACCTGCTCGTCGACGAACTGCACGGCGTCGACGACCCGCAGACCCTCGACGCCGTCGTGACCGTGCTCGAGCAGGCGCTGCAGCCCCTCGGTGCAGGAGGCGGCGTCGACGACGACCGGCAGGCGCCCGTGCTCGGAGGCTTCCCACAGCGCCGGCAGGACCCGGTCGCGCATGTCCTCGTAGCCGTCGGTCAGGCCCTTCGACTTCCACGGCGTGCCGCAGCACATTCCGGCGAGACCCTCGGGTGTGCGGACGCGGACGCCGGCCCGCTCGCACAGCCGCAGGAACGCGCCCGCGGACCCGGGGCCGTCGGCGGCGGGCCCGAACATCGTGCCGATGCAGGCGGCGAAGAAGACGATGTCCGCCGCGGGTGGGTGCAGGTCGACGCGCCGAGACCCGCCGGCCGGGAGGTCTGCCGTCCAGCGGGGGACCGTGTCGGTCCCCACGATCCTCCGCGCGACGTCGGTCGCTGCCGTGACGAGCGGTGCGGGCAGGGCCGTGGCCGTGGACAGCGCGACTCCGCCCAGGCGGGACGCCGAGTCCCAGTGCCGGGACGCGGCCTTCCAGGGGGCCTGCCTGCCGCGCGTGCGCTGCTCGTGCCGGAGCCGTCGCACGAGGTCGCCGGTGTCGATCAGCACGGGGCACGCGGTGGCGCACATGCCGTCGACGGCGCAGGTGTCGATGCCGTCGTAGTCGTAGTCCGCCGCCAGGCTCGCGACGAGCTCGTGGTCCCCGGCCTGCTGGGCCGCCGTCAGCTCGCGGCGGAGCACGATGCGCTGGCGCGGCGTGAGCGTGAGGTCCTTGCTCGGGCAGACCGGCTCGCAGTAGCCGCACTCGACGCAGCGGTCCACCTCCTTCTCGACCGTCGGTGCCACCTTGAGGTTCGCGACGTGGGCGACGGGGTCCTCGTTGAGCAGGACGCCGGGGTTCAGCACGTTGCGCGGGTCCGCCAGCCGCTTGACCTCCTGCATGACCTCGTACAGCTCGTCGCCGTACTGGCGGCGGACGTAGGGCGCCATGATCCGGCCCGTCCCGTGCTCCGCCTTCAACGTCCCGTCGTGTCCGAGGACGAGATCGACCATGTCGTCGGTGAACGCGATGTAGCGGTCGAGCGACGCGGTCGTGCCGAAGTGCTCGTTGAGCAGGAAGTGGATGTTGCCGTCCTTCGCGTGCCCGAAGATCACGCCGTCCTCGTAGCCGTACCGGTCGAAGAGCGCCACGAGCCGCGTGCAGGTGTCCAGCAGCGCGGGGACCGGGACGGCGATGTCCTCGAGCAGGGCGGTCGTGCCCGAGGGGCGGTTGCCGGCGACGGCGGCGTAGAGCCCCTTACGGATGTGCCAGAGCGCGGCACGGGTCGTCGCGTCGGGACTCAGTCGCGTCGGGGCGGTCAGGGGCAGGCGATCGATGAGCGGGGCGCTCGTCCCGACGCGGTCGGCGAGCTCGGCGGCGGTCTCGGCCTGGTGCTCGACCAGGAGCGCGGCCTGGGTCGTCACGTCGAGCGAGAGCAGCGTGCCGATCGCCTGCGGGTCGCGCTGCGCGACCCGCAGCGACGTGGCATCCAGCAGCTCGAT
>NZ_JBFULZ010000002.1:0-53404 GCF_054049635.1 Cellulomonas sp. P5_C6
GGGTGCGGCCGTCTCAGGACGCGCTCAGGCGGTGGCGTACCCCGCGAAGGGCTCGCCGCCGGTGGAACCGACGTACGGCTTGGAGTCGTAGCCGAGGATGTACAGGAAGATGATGCTGAGGAAGAGCAGCCCGACCGTGAAGCCGGCGCCGTGGCCGAACGAGGTCGACAGGCCGTGGTAGATCAGGACCGCGATGACGATGTTCACGATCGGGATCAGGAGCAGGATGATCCACCAGATCGGGCGACCCGAGACCTTGATCAGGACGATCGTGGACCAGATCGGGATGAACGCCTGCCACACGGGCTCGTCGGCCTTCCTGAAGACGCCGAGGAGCGCGAAGGAGTAGATCAGGTAGCTGACGATGATGGCCCCGACATAGATGCCGATGAGGTTCCCGGCGGACGTCGTCGTGGTGGCCACCTCGGTGGCGAGTGAAGTGATCATGCGCGGACAGTAGCGAGGAACCTGCCCCGTCGTGGGCGGTTTGGGCGACCGTCTCGGCTGTCAGATTGCTCCCGGTACGGGCTCCTCTTACGGTTGCCAGGACACACGGCGACGGCCCGGGCACGTGGGCCCCCTCGGAGAGGCCCGCCCCATGAGCGTTCCGCAGGTGTCCCTCAGAGCACAGATCTGGCGCAAGAAGCCGATCACCGCGGCGACGGTGACGTCGAGCGAGGGCCTCGAACGGTCGCTCGGCACGTTCACGCTCATGATGTTCGGCGTCGGCTCGACCGTCGGTACGGGTGTCTTCTTCGTCATGCACGAGGCGGTCCCCGACGCCGGCCCCGCGGTGATCATCTCGTTCCTGCTCGCGGGCCTGGCGGCCGGGCTCTCGGCGCTGTCCTACGCGGAGATGGCGTCGGCCGTCCCCGTCTCCGGCTCCACCTACTCCTACGCGTACGCGACGCTCGGCGAGGTGGTGGCGATGGGCGTCGCGGCCTGCCTGCTCCTCGAGTACGGCGTCTCGACCGCGGCGGTCGCGGTCGGCTGGAGCGGCTACCTCAACCAGTTGCTGCACAACCTCGTCGGGTGGCAGATCCCGAACGTCCTCTCGGCGGCGCCGTGGGACGCCGACCCCGGGATCATCAACCTGCCGGCGCTGTTCCTGGTCGCGATGTGCGCGCTGCTGCTGATCAGGGGCGCGTCCGAGTCCGCCAAGGTCAACGCCACCATGGTCGTGATCAAGCTGGCGGTCCTGGTGATGTTCGTGGCGATCGCGTTCACCGGCTTCAACGCCGACAACTTCTCGGACTTCGCCCCCAAGGGCGTCGCCGGGATCACCGCCGCGGCGGGCACGATCTTCTTCACGTTCATCGGCCTCGACGCCGTCTCGACCGCCGGGGACGAGGTCCGGGACCCGCAGAGGACGATGCCGCGCGCGATCCTCGGGGCCCTGGCGATCGTCACCACCATCTACGTCCTCGTCGCCGTGTCCGCCCTGGGCACCCAGCCCTGGCAGGAGTTCGGCGACGCCGCGCAGGGCGAGGCCGGGCTGGCCAAGATCCTGCAGGACGTCGTCGGCGCGAGCTGGCCGGGGACGATCCTGTCCGCCGGCGCGGTCATCTCGATCTTCTCCGTGACCCTGGTGACGATGTACGGGCAGACGCGCATCCTGTTCGCGATCGGTCGCGACGGGCTGCTGCCCAAGCAGTTCGCCAAGGTCAGCCCCCGCACGCACACGCCGGTCAACAACACGGTGATCGTCGCGATCGTCGTCGGCCTGCTCGCCGCGTTCATCCCCCTCGACTACCTGTGGGACCTCGTGTCCATCGGCACCCTGGCCGCGTTCATCGTGGTGTCCCTCGGCGTGCTCATCCTGCGCCGGACTCGGCCCGACCTGCCCCGCGGCTTCAAGGTCCCCGGCTACCCGGTCACGCCGGTGCTCGCCATCGCCGCCTGCCTCTACATCCTGTCCGGCCTGCACTGGTACACCTACGCGTGGTTCCTGCTCTGGCTCAGCGTCGTGCTGGCGTTCTACTTCCTGTGGGGCCGACGACACTCCGTGCTCGAACGCGCGATCGAGCTGGGGATCCTGCAGGACGAGGACGTGCGGTGACGATCGTCGTCGGCGCCAACCCGTTCGGGGACGCCCACGGCGCGATCGACCTGGGGGTCACGCTCGCGCGCACGCTGCCGGAGGCCACGGGCGCGAACGTCCTCGTCATCGCCACCGTCGTGCCACCCGGGTGGGTGTTCCCGTCCATGGCCAAGGTGGACGGCGAGATGCAGGAGTGGGTCCAGGCGCGTGCCGACGAGGCCGAGGCCGCGGCGCTGGAGTTCCTCGAGGACCGCGCCGAGGGTCTGACCATCGAGTTCGTCCGGCTCCACGAGCGCTCGACGCCCCGGTCGCTCGCCGCCCTCGCGGAGTCCCGGGACGCGACCGCCCTGGTGCTCGGCTCGTCGCCGGACGGGCCCGAGGGCCGGGTCGTCGTGGGGTCGACGGCCGACTACCTGCTGCACTCGTCACCGGTCCCGCTGGCGATCGCCCCGAAGTCCTACCGCTGCGTCCCGGGCCCGACGGGCGTCGCCGCGCACCGTCTCACCTGCTCGTTCAGCGGCTCCCACCTCGCCGGCGCGGCCGTCCGCTGGGCAGCCCGCCTGACGCGCGAGATCGACGTGCAGCTGCGGGTCTGCTCGTTCGGCGTCCGGTCCGCGACGATGTACCCGCCCGAGATCGGCACCGACATCGAGTCCGAGGTGAACGAGCAGTGGCGCGCGCAGATGGTCGAGGCGCAGGCCGCGCTGCGGGCCCGGCTCGGTGACGCGCTCGACGACGACGTCGCCCTCGTGGTCGCCACCGGCACCAGCTGGTCCGAGGCGCTCACCTCGGTCGACTGGACCCCGAACGAGCTGCTCGTCCTCGGGTCGTCCAGCGCGAGCGCCCTGCGCCGGGTCTTCCTGGGGACCAACGCGACGAAGATCATCCGGCACTCGCCGGTCCCGGTTCTCGTCGTGCCGCACGACGAGCTCTGACTTGCGTTCGAGCGCACTCGACGTCCTAGCGTCGTCGGCATGACACAGAAGACCTGGTTCCTCACCGGCACGTCCCGCGGCTTCGGCCTGGAGTGGGCGACCGCCGCCCTCGAGCGCGGCGACCGCGTGGCTGCCACCGCGCGGGACGTCTCCTCGCTCGACGGGCTGGTCGAGCGGTTCGGCGACGCCGTCCTGCCGATCGCCCTCGACGTCACGGACCGCGCCGCCGACTTCGCGGCCGTGGCGCAGGCGCACGACCACTTCGGGCGGCTCGACGTCGTCGTCAACAACGCCGGCTACGGCCAGTTCGGCTTCACCGAGGAGCTCTCCGAGGCGGAGCTGCGCGACCAGATGGAGACCAACCTGTTCGGCGCCTTCTGGGTCACCCAGGCCGCGCTGCCGTTCCTGCGCGCGCAGGGCAGCGGGCACATCATCCAGGTCTCGTCGATCGGCGGGATCTCTGCGTTCCCCAACATCGGCGCCTACCACGCGTCGAAGTGGGCGCTCGAGGGGTTCAGCCAGGCACTGGCCCAGGAGGTCGCCGGCTTCGGCATCCACGTCACCCTCGTCGAGCCCGGCGGCTTCTCGACGGACTGGGGCGGCTCGTCGGCCCGCCACGCGACCCCGATCGCGGCCTACGACGAGGCCCGGGCGGCGATGGCCGAGGCGCGCGCGACGCGCATCGGGACGCCCGGCGACCCGACGTCGTCGGCCGCGGCGATCCTGCGGGTCGTCGACGCCGAGCAGCCGCCGCTGCGGGTGTTCTTCGGCGCCTCGCCGCTGGGCACCGCGAAGGCCGACTACGCCTCGCGGATCGCCACGTGGGAGCAGTGGGACGACGTGGCGCAGCTGGCCCAGGGCTGAGGAACCCCCAGGTCGGGGGACTTTTGTCCCTCGTGGCGTCCTTGGAAGTGACATAACGTTGAGTCATTCGCCGAACCGCACACCAGTGCAGCCGGCGGACCCCGCACCGGCTCATGCCGAGCGGAATCGCCTCTGCTGATCGCTCGGACCGAGCGCCGCCGGGGCAACGCGATGTCCCTTGCCCCGCCCGGGGCTGCCACGCCGCGCCCACACGCGGGCACGCGCGACACCCACAGAGGAGCACCATGACCACCCCCGAGAGCCCCCTTCCCGAGGTCCCCGTCGACCCGTCGACGCCGATCACCAAGGCGGACGCGAAGCGCCAGGCCCGTGAGGCCAAGGCAGTCGCGAAGGCCAACCGCAACTGGTTCGGCCGCCACAAGATCCTCACCGGAATCGGTGGCGTCGCTGCACTCGCCATCGTCCTCAGCGTCGCCACCCACGGCGGCGGCGACGACCCGGCGCCGACTGCGGACACCACCGTCGAGGCGCCCGTCGCGGCGGCCGTCGAGGACGCCGCCGAGACTGAGACCCCGGCACCCGCCCCCGCGGAGGAGGCGCCGGCCGGCATCACCGGCGGCGACCACATCGTCGGGACCGACATCGCCGCCGGTCAGTACCGGGCGACGGTCGACGACTCGTTCTTCGACCTGTGCAGCGTCACGCAGAAGAACGGCGACGACATCCTCGACATCCGTACGGCGAACGAGGGTGCCGTCATCTTCACGGTGCAGGACGTCGCCGGGTCGGTCGTGTCCTTCGACGGCTGCTCGACCATCGTCTCCACCGCCGAGGTCCCCGGTGTCGCCCCGGACCAGCTGGGCAACGGCGACTGGCTCGTCGGCAACGAGATCACGGCCGGTCAGTACTCGGCCGCCGTCGACACCGACGCGATCATCGTCCTCGGCAGCGTCACTCAGACGAACGGGACCGAGATCCTCGACATCACCACCGGTGACACCGGCAACGTGGTCTTCACGGTGAAGGACATCCCCGGCTCGGTCGTCTCGTTCTCGGGCGTCAAGGACATCACCAAGGTCGCCTGACCATCAACGACAGCCCCGTCCGGCTTCGAGCCGGGCGGGGCTTCGTCGTCACTGCTCCCGAGCCGAACCGGTCTCGTCGCTCACCGCCACGCACACCCACAGGGCGTCGGGCCGGACGGTCACGTCGAGAGTGTCGGACGGGTCGATGACGTCGCCGTCCAGCTGGCGGGGCTGGGGGCGGTCGCTGGTCACGGTGATCCGCGACCCCCGCAGCACCTCCATGTTGGGCACGCGGTGGCGGCCCGGGCGCAGGACGCCGAACGCCAGCTGGATCCAGTGACCGAGGTTGCGCGGCGCGAGCACCGCGACGTCCATCTGGCCGTTGTCGGGCTCGGCGTCGGGCAGCAGGTTGACGCCGCCCTGCAGGCGTCCGACGTTGCCGACGACCACCGTGCGGGCCCGGCGGCGCAGGACGGGGTAGTCGTCGACCTGGACCTCGACCTTCATCTCCGCGTCGTTCAGGTGCTTGAGCGCCGAGTAGACGTAGGCSACCGGGCCGAGCACGGCCTTGAGCTTGGTCGGGGCGTCGTCGACCATCGCCGCGTCCAGGCCCATGCCGGCCATCACCGCGAACGCCTGGTCGCCGACGTACCCGAGGTCGATGGTCCGACGGCCGCGCTCCAGCGCCAGGCGCACGCCCTCGACCGGGTCCGTCGGGATCTCCAGGTTCGCCGCCAGCAGGTTGCCGGTGCCGCCGGGCAGGACGGCGAGCGCGGAGTCGCTGCCGGACAGGCCCTCGATGGYGGCACGGACCGTGCCGTCGCCGCCGGCCACGAACACCACGTCCGCGCCGTCGGCCACCGCCTGCCGGGCCTGGCCTGTGCCGGGGTCCTCAGCGGTCGTCTCCAGCCACCCCGGCTCGGGCCACCCGGCGTCGGCCAGCTGCTCCCTGATCTGCGCGCGGAGCTCGTCGAGACCCTCGACGCGGTTGGCGTTGACGATCACCGTCGACGTGAGCGGGGCGTGGTCGAGGCGGTGCTCGGCGGGCGTCGTGCTGGGGGTCGTCACGTCGGTGAGTCTCCCCCGGGGTCTGTCGACCGGCCACTCGAGACCCAGTCCTGCCGGCGCAGGCGGTAGTAGACGGTGCGCCGCAGGGGATGGCCCTCCGCGATCGTCGGCCAGTCGAAGTCGTCGGCGGGGTCCCGGGTCATCCCGAGCCGGCGCATCACGGCCTGCGAGCGCAGGTTCGTCGGGACCGTGAAGGAGGCGATCTCGTCGAGCCCGAACTCCTCGAAACCCACCCGCACCGCCTCCCGTGCCGCCTCGGTCGCGTACCCGTACCCCCACGCCCAGCGCGGCAGCCGCCAGCCGACCTCCGTCAGCGACATGTCCCACACCGGCCGCGCCAGCCCGGTGAACCCCGCGAACCGGCCGGCGTGCTCACCGGCCGTGACCTCCAGCGCCCACAGGCCCCAGCCGTTCTCGCGCATCCGCTGGTCGATCCGGTCCGCCATCGCGTCGCTCTCGGCTCGCGACAGCGTCGCCGGGAAGTACCGCATCACCTCGGGGTCGGCGTTCAGCTCCGCGAACGGCTCCCTGTCCTCCTGCCGCCAGCGGCGCAGGATCAGGCGTTCGGTGCGATGTTCGAGCGTCACCCCAGGCACCGTACGCTGCCCCGGTGATCGCCGCCGTGCTCGACGCCTGGACGCCCTCGTCGGCCGCGCAGCGCGTGCTGCTGGACGAGTACCGGGCCTTCGTCGCCGCCTCCGGCACCGCCGCGGTCGACCGGTCGCTTGCACCCGAGCACCTCACCGCCAGCTGCTTCGTGCTCACGCCCGACCACGCGCGCGTCCTGCTCTGCTTCCACCGCAAAGGCCAGTTCTGGGTGCAGCTGGGCGGGCACCTCGAGCCGGACGACGCGTCGTTGGCGGCCGCCGCGATGCGCGAGGCGCGCGAGGAGGGCGGGATCGATGCGCAACTCGAGAGCCGGCTCCCCGCCGACCTGCACCGCCATGAGCTGGCGGCGGCGTTCGGGTCCTGCCGGGTGCACTGGGACGTCGGGTTCGTCGCCTACGCACCGGCGTCGTCGGCACCCGTGGTCAGCGACGAGAGCGAGCAGGTGGCCTGGTTCGACGTCGACGACCTGCCGGCCGGCACGCCCGACGACGTCGCCGAGCGGCTGCGGACCGTGCTCGGCGAGGTGCGAGCGAGAGCGGGCGCTCCGTCTAGCCCGTGACAGTCGAGACGGAGACACTGCCGCCGGTCATCGCGCCGGAGAGGCAGTCGAGGACCCGGCGTAGGTCCACCGGCGTGGCCTCGGGGACCGTCTGCGCCGAGACGTGGGAGACGGGCAGGTCGGCCGTCATGATCCCCTCGGTCAGCGCCGGGTCGTCCAGGCAGCCGCTCCAGTCGCCGTCGGGGTACTGGAGGGTCACGAGCCAGGGACCCTCCGCCGGGATCGCCGCCGGGCGCGAGCCGAGCCCCGCGAGCGCGGACAGCGCGAGGCCGATGGCGACGAGCAGCGCGACGACGGCCCCGAGCCTTCCTCGCACCGCACGCATGAGCCGATCCTAGTCATTGCACCATTCGGTTCAGTGTCGTATGGTGAACCACATGGTTCAGCATGAGACTCTCGACCGGATCTACTCGGCCCTCGCCGACGGGACCCGGCGCGACATCCTCACCCGGCTCGGGCAGGGACCCGCCAGCATCGGGGAGCTCGCCGGCCCGCACGGGATGAGCCTCACCGGCATGAAGAAGCACGTCCAGGTCCTCGAGGACGCCGGCCTGGTCACCACCGAGAAGGTCGGCCGTTCGCGGCAGTGCCGGCTCGGGGAGGAGCGACTGGACGACGCCATGGCATGGATCTCCTTCTACCAGCGGCTCTGGGAGCGTCGGCTCGACGGTCTCGAGGCCTACTTCACCCTCCAGAGAGGCACGGACCGATGACCACCACCGACACCCTCGAGCTGCGCACCACCCGCGTCCTTCCCGCGACGCCGGAGGAGGTGTTCGACGCCTACACCGACCAGGAGAAGCAGACGATCTGGTTCTCGATCCTCGACACCACACCCGGCATCGTCGAGATCACCGTGGACCTGAGGGTCGGCGGCCGGCAGACCGCCGTCTGGGGCCGGGACGCCGACAGTCTGTTCCGCGAGACCCAGACGTTCCTCGTCATCGACCGCCCGCACCGCCTGGTCACCGAGTCGTCCGGCAGCAGCCCCGACGGCATGACCATGACCACGCACATCGAGGTCACGTTCGAGGCGGTCGACGGCGGCACCCTGATGAGCGTCGTGCAGACCGGGTTCCCGTCCGTCGAGGTGCGCGACTTCTTCGCCGAGCACGCCTGGAACGGCGCGTTCGACCRCATCGCGGCGTTCCTGGTGCGGGGCTGACGCATTCACGTTGCCGCTGGGCGGGGGCTCCGACGAGGCTGACCGGATGATCGACATCGTCGCCGTCCCCGCCGACCCCGACCACCCCGACGCGTGGACCGTCGAGGGATCGGTCCTCGTCGGCGACGCCATCGACGCCGAGATCCACGGCACGACGGACTTCGCGCTCGACGTCCCGACCACCCGCGCGACGCTGCTCGAGCCCCACCGCAAGGTCCACCGGCTCGTCGCGGTCCCCCGCGGCTCCACCGACGTCGTCGGCCGCGCGATGGTCGGCCTGCCGCTGGTGGGCAACGCGCACGTCGCCGTCGTCTACGTCGGGGTGCACCCGGCGTGGCGACGTCAGGGCATCGGGTCCGCGCTGTTCGATGCGGGGCTGCAGCTCGCGCGCGAGGCCGGCCGTCGGGTCGTCCTGTCGGACTCGTCCTACGCCGTCGAGCCCTCGCCGGGACCGGACGCGATCGCGTCGCCGACCGGCAGCGGCCGCATCCCGGCCGACCACGACGCGACCCGGTTCGCGCTGTCCCGCGGCTTCACGCTGGAGCAGGTGGTCCGGCGCTCCGTGCTCGACCTCCCGGTCCCCGCGGCGGTCGTCGACCCGCTGCGACAGAACCCCGGCGCCGACTACCGCGTCCACACCATGCGGGACGCCTACGACGAGCGTTGGATCGACCAGCTCGCCGTCCTGCGGACGCGGATGAGCACCGACGCGCCGCACGCCGGGCTCGAGCTCACCGAGGACCCCTGGGACGCCGACCGGGTCCGGGCCGCCGCCGACGACGTGCACGAGCGCGGGCAGGGCTTCCTCTCGGCGGTCGTCGAGCACGTGCCCAGCGGCACGCTTGCCGGGTTCTCCGAGGTCGAGTACCCCGTGGGCAAGCCGGCGGTCGTCTTCCAGGGCGACACCCTCGTGCTGCGCGAGCACCGCGGCCACGGGCTCGGCATGCTCGCGAAGATCGCGGTCCTCGACGCCCTCCCGGCCGTCCGCCCGCAGGCGGCCCGCATCCACACCTGGAACGCGCAGGAGAACCGGCACATGCTCGCCATCAACGTGGCGCTCGGGTTCCGCCAGGCGAGCGTCGACGCCGAGTGGCAGCGACCGCTCTGACGGCGTCACAGGCTCGTGCGAGCATCTGGACGTGACCCGGACGGACCAGACCACGTGGCAGCCCGGGTCGCTGCGCGCCGCGACCGGGGGGCTGGTCGCGCTCACGCTGGCCACCTTCGTGGCCATCACCACGGAGCTGGTGCCCGTCGGGCTGCTGCCGCAGATGAGCGCCGACCTCGGCGTGACCGAGTCGATCGCCGGCCTGCTGGTCACCGTCTACGCGTTCATGGTCGCGGTGCTCGCGATCCCCCTGACCCTCGGCACCCGGCGGCTGCCCCGCAAGGGGCTGCTGCTGGTGACGCTCGCCGCCTACACGGCCAGCAACGTGCTCGTCGGCGTCGCACCCACGTTCGGCGTCGTCGCCGCCGGGCGCGCGCTGGGCGGCATCGCGCACGCGCTGTTCTTCTCGCTGAGCATCGGGTACGCGTCCCGGCTGGTGTCGCCGCAGGTCACGGGCCGGGCGCTCGCGCTCGTGACGGCCGGGGCCTCGGCCGGTCTCGTGCTCGGCGTGCCGCTGTCCACCGCCCTGGGCATCGCCGTCGGGTGGCGCAACGGGTTCCTCGTCCTGGCCGCGGCCTGCGGGATCGCCACGGTCCTCGTCGCCACGCTGCTGCCCGGCGTCTCGTCCGACGACGCCCCGCACGCCGACGACACGCAGACCGCACGCCGCGCCCGGCTCGGGATCGTGTCGGCCTCCAACACGCTCACGTACCTCGGCCAGTACGTCGTCTACACCTACATCTCGGTGATCCTGCTGGCCACCGGCCTGCGCGAGACGGCGGTCGGCCCGGTCCTGCTCGGCCTCGGGGCCGTCGGGCTGCTGGGCACCGCGTACGCCGCCACCGCCCTGGACCGGCACCCGCGGCGCGGCACCGTCGTCGTCCACGCGGGCATGGCCCTGGGCCTGGTCGGGCTCGGCCTGGCGTTCCCGACGACGACCTGGGTGCTCGTCGCCGGCGCGGTCTGGTGCGGGTCCTTCGGCGCGATGGCCTCGGTGTTCCAGACGGCCGCGATCCGTACCCGCGGCGGCTCGCCCGACATCATCGGCGCGCTGGTGAACTCGACCGCGAACATCGGCATCGGCGGCGGCGCGGCCCTCGGCGCCCTCGTGCTCGTCGGACCCGGGCTCGGCGCCCTGCCCTACGTCGGCGCCGGCCTCGTGGCCGCGAGCCTCGTCGTCATCCTGGTGTCCCAGCGGGCGTTCCCGGCGCAGCCGTAGCCGGTCAGACCCCGGACGCGCGCATCGCGACCGCGACCCAGGTCCGCCAGGGCCGCCACGCCTGCGCCACCTCCGCCAACCGCTCGGGCGACAGGGGCTCCTCCTCGCCGAGCGCGCGCGCCGCGGCGGCCCGGACCATCGGCTCGTTCACCGGAAGCTCGTCGGTGTGCCCGAGCGCTCGGACCGTGACCAGCTCGGAGTAGAACGGGCCGATCCCCTCCAGCCGCTGCAGCTGCGTCGCGGTGTCGGCCGGGTCCTGGGCGCGGAGGGTCGCGGTGTCGAGCCGACCGTCGAGCGCGGCCTGCGCGACGCCGCGCATCCGGTGCAGCTTGGGCTCCGGGATGCCGGGGAACTCGGCCAGCGCGAGCACGGCCTCGGGCAGCGGGACGGCGGCGAGCTGCTCGCCGGCCACGTCGAACACCCGGCCGTGCGCCTGCGACAGCGCCGCGCGGACCGCGATCATCTGGCGCAGGGGTCGACGTGCGGACAGGACCGACCACAGCAGCGCCTCGTAGGCCGAGTAGAACAGGGGCGGACGCAGACCCGGCCGGCGGGACTGGACCGCACCGACCAGCGGGTCGCGCGCGCCCAGCTCGTCGTACCCCGTCGCGTCGACGTCCACGGAGAGCACCCGCGCGACGTGCGCCGCCACGAGGGCGGGGTCGGCCCCGCCCTGGACCTCGCAGCGCAGGACCGCCGCGGAGGGCTGCGTGACCGCGGCGGCGACCTGCGTGCGATACCCGTCGAGGCAGAACGCGAGCCGCATCACGGACCCGTCGGCGGCGTCCCGCTGGCCGAACCCGAAGCGGATGCTCTGCGCAAGGTCGAACCGTCCGTGCAGGGGGATCTCGACGACGTCGGAGGCCATGACCCGAACGCTAGGCCCGAACGCCCACACGCGGCTCAGCCGGCGACGCGCTCCGGCTCGGGTTCCTCGACCGCCGGCACCTCGGCCGCCGGCTCCACGGCCTTCGGCAGGTCCTCGCCGGACAGCCACGAGTACCAGGCGGTCTGCGGACCGCCCTGCAGCAGGACGGCCCGGGTCAGGAGCGTGAGCGGCACGGCGAGGATCGCGCCGAGCGGCCCGATGATGAACGTCCAGAACAGCACCGACACGAAGCTCAGCGTCAGCGTGATGTTCACGGCGTCGGCCACGAACTTCGGCTGGATCAGCACCTGCAGCGTCACGTTGACGGCGCTGTAGATCGCGACCACCGCGAGCGCCAGCGGCCAGCCGCCCACCACGAACGCGAGCAGGGTGGGGGGGATGACGCCGATGACGAACCCGATGTTCGGGATGAAGTTGGTGACGAACGCGAGGATCGCCCAGACGGCCGGCGCGGGGACCCCGAGCGCCCAGAGCGCGAGCCCGTCGACGACCGCGACGACCGCACCGAAGGACGCGCTGACGACGAAGTAGCGGCGGACGCCGATGTTGAACGTGGTGGCCCGCCCGAGCACGCCGGCCTGCGTGTCGCCGAACTGCACGTGCGCGCCGTCGTAGCGGGCCGCGTCGACGGACATGAAGATCACGTAGGTCACGACGACGAACAGCGTCGTCAGGACGCCGACCACGGCCCCGCCGAACTTCGTCGCAACCCCCAGCAGCTGCGACGGCTGCAGGGCGTCCGTGATGGAGTTGACCGCGTCCTGGTCCACACCGATCGACGCGAGCCACGCGGTGACGTCGGTGATCGACGACTGCAGCTCCGTCAGGTAGTCCTGGACGAGCCCGCCGAACTGGATGCCGGCGAACACCAGCATGGCGATCAGCGCGAGCAGGATCAGGTACACGACGACGATGACCATCGTGGTGGCGGCCGCGCGGTGCCAGCCCCGCCGCTCCAACGGGTGCCGGATGGGGTGCACGATGATGACGAGCACCGCCGCCAGGAACAGGGGAGCGAGCACGTCGCGGGCGGCGTGGAGCCCGGCGAGCGTGACGATCGCGGCGGAGAAGAACAGGAGCGTGCGGGTGGAGGGCGCGAGTCCCTGGGGCGAAGCCATCGAGCGCACGTGCTCCTTCGACGAGGGTCCGGTGCACGCAAGATAGCGCGCGGCGTGCTCCTTCCGACCGAAGGCGTCGCGGACATGCACCTTTCGCGCCGGGGTCCGCGTTCGGAACACT
Source organism: Cellulomonas sp. P5_C6 (assembly GCF_054049635.1). Taxonomy (NCBI): domain Bacteria; kingdom Bacillati; phylum Actinomycetota; class Actinomycetes; order Micrococcales; family Cellulomonadaceae; genus Cellulomonas; species Cellulomonas sp. P5_C6. Next base: position 12,683 of record NZ_JBFULZ010000002.1, read on the forward strand.
GGGGCCGACACGTGCCGTCGCGCGAAGGGAACCGACCCATGAGCCCCACCGTCGTCCTGATCCACGGAGCATTTGCCGACGCCTCCGGCTGGGGCGGTGTCATCACCCGCCTGACGGCGGCCGGGTACGCCTCCTACGCTCCCGCCAACCCGCTGCGCAGCGTCTCGGGCGACGCCGCGTACGTCCGCTCGTTCCTGTCGACGATCGAGGGCGACGTCGTCCTCGTCGGGCACTCGTACGGCGGCGCGGTCATCACCAACGCGGCGGTCGGCGCGCCGAACGTCAAGGCGCTCGTCTACATCGCGGCCTTCGCGCTCGAGCAGGGCGAGTCCGCCGGTGCGGCCACGGCCCTCGGCAGCGACGGACCGCCCCCGGACCTCACGCAGGTGGTGGACATCCGCCCGTTCCCCGACGCGGGCGAGGGCAACGGCGACGCCTACCTCAAGGTCGAGATCTTCCCCCAGGTGTTCTGCCAGGACCTGCCCGCCGAGCTGGCCGCGGCGATGGCCGTCTCCCAGCGACCCGCCAGCCTGGCGACGCTGGTGGAGCCGTCCGGGCCTCCCGCGTGGAAGACCTTGCCGTCCTGGTACCTGGTCGCGTCCGGCGACCGGGTCATCCCGCCCGGCGCGGAACGGGTCATGGGCGCGCGGGCCGGGGCGACCGTCGTGGAGATCGACAGCTCGCACGTCGCCATGATCAGCCACCCCGACGAGGTCACCGCCCTGATCCAGCAGGCGATCGACGCCGTCGGGTGACCGTCGCCCCCACGCTCGTCGAGCTGTCCGACGGCCGGACGCTACGCGCGTACGACGTGCCCGTCGACCAGCCCCGGCTGACCGTCTTCTGGMATCACGGCACCCCGAACGTCGGCACGCCGCCGGAGCCGCTGCTCCCGCTGGACCCGAGCATCCGGTGGATCTCCTACGACCGGCCCGGGTACGGCGGGTCGACCCCGCACCCCGGCCGGTCGGTGGCGTCCGCGGCGGGCGACGTCGCRGGGATCGCCGACGCCCTCGGCATCGACCGGTTCGCGGTGCTGGGCCACTCCGGGGGCGGCCCGCACGCCCTGGCCTGCGCGGCGCTGCTCCCGGACCGGGTGCTCGCGGCCGTCGACGGGTCCGGGACGGCTCCGTTCGGCGCGGACGACCTCGACTGGTTCGCCGGCATCAACCCCGCCGGGACGCGCGAGCTGCGCGCGGCCGTCGCCGGGCGCGCGGCCCTCGAGCACGAGCTGTCCGGCTCCGAGTACGACCCCGAGATGTTCACGCCCGCGGACCACGAGGCCCTCGAGGGCCCGTGGGGCTGGCTGGGCCGGATCGCGGGCGAGGCGCAGCAGGGCGGCATCGGCGGGATGGTCGACGACGACCTCGCCTACGTCGCCGACTGGGGCTTCGACCCGGCCGACATCCGCGTGCCCGTGCTCGTGCTGCACGGCGACGCCGACCGCGTGGTGCCCGCGAGCCACAGCGAGTGGCTGGCCGAGCGGATCCCGTCGGCCGAGCTCTGGCTGCGGCCCGGTGACGGGCACGTCTCCGTGCTCAGCGCCGCGCCGGCCGCCCTGGACTGGCTTCTGACGCACTGCGGATACTGACCGGATGCCAGCAGAGACCGTCGTCGAGCGGCACGCGTCCTGGAAGGAGCTGTTCTTCGACCTGGTGGTCGTCGCCGGCATCGGCCAGCTGGCGCACCTGCTGCACGAGGAGTCCGACCCGACCACCGTCGGCCTCTACGCGGTGCTGTTCCTGGCGTTCTGGATCTCCTGGGCGGGCTTCGCGGTCTACGGCAACATCGCCGGGGACGACGCCCGCACGAGCGTGCTCATCACGGCGATGCTCGGCCTCGCGGTCATGGCGGCGTCCGTGCCCGGCATCCACGGCCCGCGCGCGAACGCCTTCGTCATCGCCTACGTGGCCCTCCGCTGGCTCGCCGGGGCCGTGTTCTCGCGCGGCAAGGTGCTGCTCGACTGGCCGCTCGCGCAGTACGGGCTGGGGGCCGTCCCCTGGCTCGTGTCGCTGTGGGTGCACGCGCCCGGGCGGTACTGGCTGTGGGCCCTCGGCATCGTCATCGACCTGTTCGTGCTGCTCACGGCGTCGTCCGAGCGCACGATGCAGAACGCCGAGGAGAAGCTCGAGCGGGTGCAGGGCTCGCGGCGGGCCCAGGCGAACCGGCGCGGCGGACCCGGCGGCGGCGAGCCGTTCGTGCTCGAGGGGACGCACGCCGACGAGGAGCACCTGGCCGAACGGTTGGGCCTGTTCGTCATCATCGTGCTGGGCGAGGGGCTCATCCAGATCATCGACGCCGCCGCCGACACGTCGGACTGGGACCGCAGCACGGTCGTCGTCGGGCTCGGCGCGTTCGCGCTGCTCGCCTCGGTATGGACCGCCGGCCTGCTGCACGGCACGGCGGGGATCCCCCAGCTCAAGCCGCACGTCGTCGCGCCACGGATCGTGATGCTGCTGCACGCGCTGCTCACCGGCGCGCTGGCCGCGCTCGCAGCCGCCCTCGGCATCGCGGTCGCGCACACGCACGGTGCCCTCGAGCTCGACGCCCGGACGCTGCTGTGCGCGGCGATCGCCGTCTACAGCGCGATCGGCGTCGCGACCGCCGCGCTCGTAGGAACGACGCGGGGGTGGCTGCTGGTGCGCGGCATCCCGAGCGTCGTCGTGCCGGTGGCGCTGCTGTTCCTCGGCGAGTCCCTGTCGGTCGGCGCGCTGGTGTGGCTGCTGGTGGCCGTCGTCGTCTGGCTCGCGCTGGAGAAGCGGGAGGGCGAACCGCCCCCGCGGCCCGCCCGGCGGCGTCGAGGGGAGCGCGCAACCGAGGACGACGGCATGATCGGCGCATGAGCCAGCCCCTGGATGTCACCTTCACCGTCCCCATCGAGAAGGACGGCGCCTTCCCGACATTCCTGGAGCTGACCGGCTCCAAGGAGCTGCTGGGCACCGGCAAGGCCGTCAAGGTCAGCGGGACGCTCGACGGGCACCCGTTCGCGGCGACCCTCATGCCGTCCGGCACGGGACCTCACTGGCTGCCGCTGCGCAAGGCACTGTGCACGCTCATCGGCAAGGACGCCGCGGGCGAGCTGGTCGAGGTGCACCTGCTCGAGCGGACCACCTGACCGCTACGGGACGATGTAGCCGGCCGCCCGGAACAGCTCGTACCACTCCGCGCGGGTCAGCGGGACGTCCGACCCCTGGGCCGCACCGGCGACGCGGTCCGGGCTCGTGGTCCCCAGCACCACCTGCATCTGCGCCGGGTGGCGGGTGATCCAGGCTGTCGCGATGGCGATGGGCGGGACGTCGTACTTGTGCGCCAGCCGGTCGATCACCACGTTGAGCTCGACGTACTGCGGGTTGCCCAGGAAGACGCCGGTGAAGAACCCCGCCTGGAACGGGGACCACGCCTGGATGGTGATGTCGTGCAGGCGGCAGTAGTCGAGGATCCCGCCGTCCCGGTCGATCGACTGGTCCTCCGCCTGCATGTTCGCCGCGACGCCCCGCGCGATGATCGACGAGTGCGTGATCGACAGCTGCAGCTGGTTGGCGACGATGGGCTGCGTCACGAACTTCGTGAGCAGGGCGATCTGGCCGGGCGTCTGGTTGGAGACGCCGAACGCGCGGACCTTGCCCGCGGCCTCGAGCTCGTCGAAGGCGCGGGCCACCTCCTCGGGCTCCACCAGCGCGTCGGGGCGGTGCAGCAGCAGGATGTCGAGGTAGTCGGTGTCGAGCGCCGCGAGCGACCCGTCGACCGACTCGATGATGTGCTCGTAGGAGAAGTCGAAGCCGTCGGGCGGCACGATGCCGCACTTGGTCTGGATCACCAGCTCGGCGCGGTCGGCGGGCGTCAGCCGCATCGCCTCGGCGAACCGCCGCTCGCAGGCATGCATGGTGCCGCCGTAGATGTCGGCGTGGTCGACCATCGTGATGCCGGCGTCGCGGCCGGCGCCGACCAGCTCCCGGATCTGCTCGTCGGACTTGTCCGCGATCCGCATCAGGCCGAGCACGACGTTGGGCACCGCGATGTCTGTCCCGGGCAGGGTGAAGGTCTTCACGGGGCCATGCTGCGCCTAGCAGGGCCGGCGTGCCAGTAGCGACGCCTGCGGGCTCTTCTCGCGGTCGGGCTGCGGCTCGCGGACCAGCCGGGCGCTGACGACGAGGCCTGCGGCGTGCACGGCGGCGGCGACCGACTCGGGGGCGTGCCGGTAGGCGTCCGCCGACACGTCGTGCCCGTAGGCGTGGGTCATCGTCCGCACGGCGTCGTCGCCGGAGTGCCACCCGAGCAGCAGGTGGCCGCCCGGCGCGAGGACGCGGGCCAGCTCGGCGACGACCGCGGGCAGGTCCGCCGGGGACGTGTGGATGATCGAGTACCAGGCCAGGATCCCGCTGACGCACTCGCCGGGGAGATCGAGCGCCGTCATCGACCCGACGTCGAACGACAGGTCGGGGTAGGTGCGCCGGGCGACCTCGATCATGCCGGGCGACAGGTCGATCCCGTCCGCGACGATCCCGACGGACGCCAGCCACGCGGTCATCCGGCCCGTGCCGCAGCCGGCGTCGAGCACCCTGCCGGTGCCGCGGACCCGGTCCGCGAAGGCCGCGAGCATGCCGCCCTCGAGGCCCGACTCCGGGTTCAGTCCCGTGACCAGCTCGCCGTACGCGACCGCCACCGTGTCGTACATCGCGCGGGTGGCGGCGAGGTTGTCCCCCATCAGGCGGTGACCAGGAAGCCGGCGCGCAGCAGCACCTCGTCCCGCGACGACGGGCCGACCAGCAGCTCGAACGTGCCGGGCTCGACGATGCGGCGGCCCGCGGCGTCGACGATCGTGCAGTCCGCGACGGGCAGCTCGAGGTCGACGGTCACCCGTGCCCCCGGCTCGACGGTCACCTGCCGGTACGTCTTGAGCTCCTTCTCGGCCCAGGTCACCGTGGTGACGACGTCGCGGACGTAGACCTGGACGGTCTCGAGCGCGGGCCGGTCTCCCACGTTGTGCAGCGTGACCTGCGCACGGAGGGTCCCGTCGACGCCGAGCGCGGGCTCCAGCACCCGCAGGTCGTCGTACTCGACGGTCGTGTAGGAGAGGCCCTCACCGAACGCGAACGGCACCCGCTGCGTGAGGTCGGCGTACCGCGTGCCGTGCTGGGCGGGCAGCTGGTTGTAGTAGACGGGCAGCTGGCCGACGTGCTCGGCGAACGTGATCGGCAGGCGACCCGACGGCTCGATCTGGCCCAGCACGAGCTCGGCGATCGCCCGACCACCGCGCATGCCCGGGTTGGCGGCCCAGACGATCGCTTGTGCAGACATCGCGCTCGGGGGCAGGACGTGGGGCTTGCTCGCGATGACGACGACGACCAGCGGCTTGCCGGTCGCGGCGAGGGCGTCGAGCAGGGCGACCTGGCCGCCGACGAGCTCCAGCGTGGCGGTGGAGCGGCCCTCGCCGACCAGCTCGATCCGGTCGCCGACGACGGCGACCACGACGTCGGCGTCTTCGGCCGCTTCCACGGCCGCGGCGATCAGGGAGGGGTCCGGTTCGACCGGGATGACGACCTGCGGGCGGGGCTGGCCGTCGGGGAAGAACTCGCCCTCGGGGTCGGCGCCCAGCGTGAGGATGTCCGCGCCGCGGGCGTGCGTGACCGTCCAGCCGTCGGGTGCGTGCGCACGGAAGCCGTCGAGGACCGTCTGCGTCATCTCGCGCGGGTGGCCGTCGGGGAGCCAGTCCGCCTGGCCCGAGGCGCCGGCCCAGTCGCCCAGCTGCGTGTGCTGGTCGTCGGCGTTCGGGCCGATGACGGCGATGGTCTTCGGGCTGTCCGCGAGCGGGAGCGTCCCGTCGTTCGTCAGGAGGACGAGCGAGCGGCGGGCGACCTCGAGGTTGAGCGCGACGTGCTCCGCGGACCCGATCACGGCCTGCTGGCGCGCCACGCTCGGGTGGCGGGCGTCCTCGAACAGCCCGAGCTCGAACTTCAGCGTGAGGATCCGGCCGACCGCAGCGTCGAGCGCGGTCTCGTCGAGCATCCCGCTGCGCACGGCCTCCTGGGCGCCCTCGAAGAAGCCGGGGGTCGTCATGACCATGTCGTTCCCGGCGCGGACCGCCGCCGCCGACGCGTGCGCGTAGTCGGGCTGGATGTGCTGCTCCCAGACCATCCGGCCGACGTTGTCCCAGTCGGTGATCAGCGTGCCGGTGTAGCCCCACTCGCCGCGCAGCACCTCGTTGAGCAGCCAGTCGTTGATGGTGATCGGCACGCCGTCCATCGACTGGTAGCCGAGCATGAACGTCCGGCAGCCCTCTCTCGCGACCCGCTCGAAGGGCGGCAGGAACCAGGAGCGCAGCTTGCGGCGGCTGATGTCGGCCTCGCTGGCGTCGCGCCCGCCCTGGGTCTCGGAGTAGCCGGCGAAGTGCTTGGCGGTGGCGAGGATCGCGGTCGGGTCGTCGAGGCCGTCGCCCTGGTAGCCCCGGACCATGGCCGACGACAGCTCGCCGATGAGGAATGGGTCCTCACCGAACGTCTCGCTCACCCGACCCCAGCGCAGGTCGCGCGCGATGCAGAGCACCGGCGAGAACGTCCAGTGGATGCCGGTGGCCGCCACCTCGACCGCCGTCGCGCGGGCCGCCCGCTCCAGCAGGTCGGCGTCCCAGGTGGCCGCCATGCCGAGCTGCGTCGGGAAGATCGTGGCGCCCTCCCAGAAGGAGTGGCCGTGGATGCAGTCCTCCGCGATGAGCAGCGGGATCTGCAGGCGCGTCCGCGCGGTCAGCTCGTGCGCCTCGCGCACCCGCTCCGGGGAGGTGTGCAGGATCGACCCGACGTGCAGGTTCAGAACCAGGTCCTCGACGCCGTCCTTGGCGTTGAGCTGCATCATCTGCCCGACCTTCTCCTCGAGCGTCATGCGCCCGACGAGGTCGGCGACGCGGTCCGCGACGGGTCGGGTGGGGTCCTGGTACGGCGCGGTCATGAGGCGTCCTGATCGGATCGTTTCGAGCATGATGGGCTGCGGAACACCCTAGAGGAGCGTGTGATGACCGACGAGTACGACGCCGTGCGGGCCGTGATGAACAACGGCGGGCTCTACGTGGACTTCGGCCCCGGGCTGGAGGCGCTCGAGGCCGAGCGGGTCGCCGGCAAGGAGCTGGCCTACGACTACAACCACTCGCGGCCCGGTGAGTCGGCCCTGCGGGCGTCGATCCTGCAGAAGCTGCTCGGCTCCGTGGGTCCAGGGGCGTGGATCGAGCCGCCGTTCCACGTGTCGTACGGCTCGCACGTGCACGTCGGCGCCCACTTCTACGCGAACTTCAACCTCGTGCTCGTCGACGACGCCGACATCGTCATCGGCGACCGCGTCATGCTCGCGCCGAACGTCACCATCTCGACCGCCGGCCACCCGACCGTCCCCGAGGAGCGCGTMGGCGGCTGGCAGTTCTCCCTGCCCGTGCGCATCGAGGACGACGTGTGGATCGGGTCGAACGTCACGATCCTGCCGGGCGTCACCATCGGCGCGGGCTCCGTGATCGGCGCCGGCAGCGTGGTGACGCGCGACATCCCGCCGCGCGTCGTCGCCGTCGGGGCGCCGTGCCGGGTGCTGCGGTCGGTCGACGAGCCGCGCGGGGCGTAGGGGCGGTTTCTCCACGGCAGCGCCCCGGCTCGGCCGGCGCAGCTCGCGCTCGAGCGCACTGGGCAAACCACGGGCCCGCAGTCGTCGTGGCTCGACGGGCCCCCTCGCATCGCCCGACCTCGTATTGATGACGCGTTTGTGCTGGTCAGGGGTGAATGTCAGTGGTCGGTCGTACAGTTGTTCTATGCCCGGATCGGGCGGTTGGTGCGGGTGGAGGTGGCGTGGTGACGGCGGTGATGGAGACGGTCGAGGTTGCCCGCCCAGCCGCGCGTGCCGCCCTTGGACCCGCTTCGCTCTCACCCACTCCGACCGCGCCCGCGCTCGCCTCCTCGCCCACGATCGCCAGCCCCGCGGACGTGTCGGCAGGGCCTGTAGCCGCGTCGTCCRCCGTCATGCCTGCGGCTGGGTCTGCCGGGTTGKTGTGGGCGGATTCGGGTCACGGYGCSCGCCCGGGTGTCGCGCCGGTGCCGGCWCCGGGTGCACGGGTGATCGACCTGAGCACGGTCGAAGACTTCCCCCTGCTCGGGGTCGACGTCGCTGAGTTGGTGGCGATGCTGACGTCGGTGCCCGTGGCGGACGTCTCCGATGTGGCGTTGGTGAACACGGTGACCGGGATGGCGCAGGCGATCGCGATGCTGCAGGCCGCCCAGGCCGTCGTGGTCCGCGAGATCGAAGCAAGAACCACGGACGCGTTGCGGCATGTCCCGGACGAGCTGGCSTGTGCGCTGGTGTGCACGAGGCGGGCCGCGGAGATGGTGTTCCTGCGCGCCTGGGGCACCGCCCARCACCCSGCCCTGGGCGACGCGTGGGCGGCCGGGGCGATCGAGGCCCGCAAGATCGACATCATCCTCGACGAAGTCACCAAGRGCGSSWCCGGGCTSGASSCGGGCGCGGTGCGKGCCGTGATCSACGACGCGATCGSSCGYKCKKSGGAGYTGACSGCGCCGCAGCTGGCCCGGCACGTGCGCGCCACCCTGATCGCGCTCAACCCGGCCCACGTGGAGAAGCGGCGCCTCGCCGAACGGGACCGCCGCGGCATCGAACTCATCCTGGCCCCCGACGCGATGGCCCGCCTGGTCGCCTACCTACCCGCCGCCGAAGCCACGGCGGCGTTCACCGCGATCGACGCCCTGGCCGGGCACGCCGCCCTCGACGGCGACGACCGCACCGTGGACCAACGGCGGGCGGACGCGTTCGCGGATGTGTTCACCGCCATCCTGGACCGCCAGACCACCCCCGACGGCACACCGCTGCCGCGTAAGCACGGGCAACGCGTCGCCGTGCAACTCTCCGTGGCCGCGACCACGCTGCTCGGTCTGGATGACGCGCCCGGGTTCCTCGGGTCGTACGGTCCGGTGCCGGCGCAGGTCGCCCGCGAGCTCGCCCAGGACGGCACCTGGCGACGCGTCCTGACCGACCAGGACACCGGGCAGGTCCGCGCCGTCGGCACCCAGACCTACCGCCCGGGGGCGGACCTGACCCGCACCGTGCAAGCCCGCGACGTCACCTGCACCTTCCCCGGCTGCCGCCAACCCGCCACCCGCTGCGAACTCGACCACCGCACCCCCTACAACCACCACCGCGGCGACGACCCCCACGAGCTGCAGACGTGCGAGGCGAACCTGCACGCGTTGTGCAAACACCACCACCAAGCCAAGACCGAAGGCTGGTGGAACGTCACCTACAACCCCGCCACCGGCGTCTCCACCTGGACCGACCGACACGGACTGACCTACGCCCGCCACCCCGCCCTCATCCACACCACCCCCGACCTCCTCACCCACCGACCACCCCCACCACCACCCGTCCCACTCGGCGACCCACCCTTCTGACACAGTCGTCCGATATCGAGCGCTCCCAGTGCCGCGACCCCACTGCCGAACGGACCTCCCTGGCGTTCGCGACCCGGCCACCTGGCCCGCTCCGGCCCCCGCGAGACTGGCGGAGCGGCGACTGACTCTTCGCTCCGGGCCTCGCTCAAGGCGGCGCGCCAGGCCTGCCCAGCTCAGCAGCCAGATCCCCAGGTCACCACAGCCCGGTCAGCGCACACACGGCGAGGCTGACTGCGACCACCGTTCCCACGACCACGGCGGCCTTCCGCGCGGCCCTCACGCCGAGCTGCTGCCACGCGACCGCGATCGGGACGGCCCAGACGAGCACGGCGATCGCCCGCAGCGCACCGCCCTCCACGACGTCGGCATGGCTGGGCATCGACGCCATGAACGGCGACCCCATCAGCAGCCCGATGAACCAGAGGAACCCGGACATGGGTGCGACGACCAGCAGACTGACGCCGACGACGGCGAGCAGGGCCCATCGGCGCGAGGTCATGCCGGAACGCTAGGGGGCGCAATCGTCCGACGGACCCGCCGACGATCCACGTCACTCGCCCGGTCGATCTGGTCGATCGGGCCCGAGGTGCGCGAGGCCGAGGACCGGGTCAGCGCACGCGGCGGACCGCGATCACGTTGTCGGTGACCTCCGCGACCTGGCCGCCCGGGCCGGTCGCGGTGCGCTGCGGGGCATCGAGCCGGACGACGTCCCACCCGTCGCCGAGGTCGAAGGACTCGAGCGACTCGGCGGGCGTCGGGAAGGTCGCGTCCTTGTCCCAGGACCACGGCGACACCGACGCGTGCTCGGTCACCAGCAGCATTCCGCCGGGGGCGACGAGAGCCGCGGCGCGGTGGAGCACCTCGGAGCGGGCGACGTCGGCGGGGACGTGGAAGTAGCTCGCGGTGACCAGGTCGAACACGCCGGACGGCATCGAGTGCCGCAGGTCGTGATGCTCCACGGCCACCCGCTCGGCGAGGTCGGCGTCGGCGGCGTCCTGCGCCACCCGGGCGAGTGCGGTCGGCGCGACGTCGACCGCGGTGACCTGCCAGCCCAGCGACGCGAGCCAGAGCGTGTCGCCGCCGTGCCCGCAGCCGAGGTCGACCGCGCGCCCGGGCTCCGGGAGCAAGGCCGTGACGACGTCGACGAGGACGGCGTTCGGTCGCGTGCCCCAGGACGGCTCGACGGTCGCGTAGTGCTCTTCCCAGTAGTTCTCGCCGTGGGTGTGCTCGGTCATGGTCGTCACCCTGCGCTGCGGGACGTCCCGCAAGCAAGTGAGCCTCCCGCAAGCGCGTGAGCCTCCCGCAAGCAATTGAGCATCCCGAAAGCACACGAGTCAGGTCGCGACGAGGGCACTGGCGCGCGGCGCGCGGACGGGCGGGCGGCGGCGTCGACGAATGATCCACTCGGCGATCGCCAGGTCGATCACCCACGCCGCGCCCATGAGCAGCGCGCGGGCCGTCTCGCTGGGCGCGCCGAGCACCAGGGTCCACGGCGCGAAGATGACCGCCTGCGTCCCGGCGCCCAGCCCGAGCGCGTAGCCGCGGGTCATCCAGGCGCTGTGGGTCACGACGTCACCCCGTCGGATGTTGACGACCCCGAGCACGAGGAACGCGACCATCGCGGTCCCGAACACCAGGCGGAAGACCTCGAGCAGCGGCCCGTCGCCAGCGGGCAGGTCGGTGAACACCGCCATCCACAGCCCCGCGAGCGCGGCGAGGATCCCGGCGGGCGCGACGACGCGTCCGGCCACGCGGTGCCACCGCGGTCGGCGTCGGCGCAGGCCGGGGTGGAACTGGAACGCGCCGAGCAGCAGGAACGTGGTCGCGCACACGATGTGCACCACAACGGGCGCCGGCATCGTCACGAACCGCTCGTTGTCCGGCGTGACCTCCGGGCCGCTGCTCAGCTCGGCCAGCCGCAGGGCTCCGGCGAGCATCGGCACCAGGCTCAGCAGGATCAGGCCGGCGGGTATGCGCCACGCGTGACGGGGCACGGGGTCCTCCTCGGTCGGGTCGCGAACGTCCTGGGACGAGCCTGGCGACTGCGTGCCGCGGATTCATCGGCCGAAGAGCAGGTCGCGCGGATCGTCCGTCCGGCCGATGCGGCCCCGGCGCCCGCGCCGGGCGGAGGAAACCCTCCGGGGCGCCCGGTCGTTCACCGGGCAGCCGGCGCCCGTCGGCCGAGGCACGGACGGAGACACCCATGACGCTCATCTGCCCCAAGTGCGGCTCCGACATGCGCGCCTACGAGCGCAACGGCGTGACCATCGACCAGTGCACCGGCTGCCGCGGGATCTTCCTCGACCGCGGCGAGCTCGAGCGCCTCACGGACGCCGAGTCGGCCTACTACGGCTCCCGGCAGGCGGCACCGCCCGCGCACTACCCCGAGGACCAGTACCGCGGCGACCGGGACGACCACTACTCGAGCAAGAAGAAGCGGCGCCCGAGCAGCTTCCTCGGCGACCTCTTCGACTGACGGTGACGACAGAGTGTCAGCCGCGCGTGTCTCAGCGGCACGTGTCCGCGGCCGGTGCCCCCGCGAAGCGGTCCGCCGTCCACGTGAGCAGGTCCGGGACCAGCGGTGAGTCGGCCGCGACGAGCCCGACGTGGTCCCGGCCCGCGTAGGTGCGGTAGTCGACCCCAAAACCGGCGGCCCAGCGGGCGTCGACGTAGGCGTCCTGCGCGGACGGGACCACGAGGCCGTCGTCGGCACCCTGCGCCACGAGCACCGGCGCCGGGATCGGCCCCGACGGCACGTTCTCGGTGAGCCGCGCCAGGAACGGGCCGCTGCTCGGGTCGCCGGACCAGATCGGCTTGTCCAGGAACACCGAGGTCACCGCCGAGACGAGGATGCCCGGCTCGGCCAGGCACYGCTGGGCCATCTCCCGCACGATGATCCGCGCACCGGGTCGGACGAGGTCGTCGTACCGGACGTCCGGGTAGGTGGCGGTGTAGGCGTCGACGACGTACGACGCGAAGAGCTCGCCGCCGGTCACGCCACCCATGGCATCGACGAGGCCGGGCAGGTTGCTCGCCGGCGCCAGGGCCGCGACACCGTCGATCTCGAGCTCCGGGGCGTACGTCGGCGCGAGGATCCCGGCCCAGAGCGCCGCGTGCCCGCCCTGCGAGTGACCCCACACCACCGTCTGGTCGGCCAGGTGCGCCTCGGTCAGCTGGTGCGCGGCGCGGACGGCGTCGAGGACGGACCTGCCCTCTCCCTGCCCAATGAGGTACGGGTGCTGCCCCGACGTGCCGAGCCCGACGTAGTCGGCGGCGACCATGGCCCAGCCCTGCTCGATCACCCGATCCTGGACGACCATCGCGCCGGCCCGGAGCCCCTCCTCGAGYACGGACGGGGCGCAGCCCGGTGAGGCGCCGGTGGTCCCGTGGGCCCACGCGACCACGGGGCTCGGACCTGCCGACGTCGGGGCGATGACGATCCCGCTCCCGGTCGCGGGCTCCCCCTCGTCGCGGGTGGTCGTGTAGAGGATCTTCCACGCGGAGGCGCCGACGGGTATCTCGTCGCTGCGGAACGGCTCGCTGCGCAGCAGCTGTCCGGGTGCCGACGGGACGTCGGCCGGCGGGTCGTAGAAGGCGTCCGGAGCCGGCGCGCCCCGCTGCAGGGCGAGGCTCAGGACGACGAGGACCACGGCGACGAACGCGCCCAGCACCGTCCCGGCGAGCCGCCAGCCACCGACGCGGGGAGCTCGGCGACGACGACCCGGCCGCGGTACCGGCACGTTCCCGCCGCGGACGAACCCGACGAGCTCGGTCACCCCGACGACCACGAGCCACGCCCCGAACGCCACGGCGAGCACGAGCACGGTGATGTCGGGCCACGCCAGCGCGAGCACGCCGAACGCGATCGACGTGACGCCGCCGACCGCCGCGTCCACGCGTGCGGCGCCCCTCACGCCGGGGGCGTGCGCGACGTCGATCGCTCCGCCGAGGACCAGCGCGAGCGCGAGCACCACGGTGAGGATCCCGAGCGTCGCCCCCGGCCACACGGCGACCGCGATCGCGGCGGCCAGGAGCACGACGCCGCGCAGCACGGTCGTGCGCGCATGGTCGCCGACGACCAGCCCGGCGATCCCGGCGACGGCGAGGCCGGTCACGACGAGGACGAGGAGCACTGCGAGGGACGAGAACGGGCGGAGCACGAGCACGGCGCCGAGCAGGACGCAGCCCAGCCCGAGCACGAGGCGCACGCCACGCGGCACCCGTGGTCGAGGGGCAGCGGCTGTCGCCATGAGCCGAACCTAGTGCGCCCTCCGAGCGCCGATGTGGGACCTCCGGTGCAGGGTGGACCGCATGGACGTGACGCAGGTGGTCGAGGCCCGGGTGGCCTCGGGCGAGGTGCACGGCGCGGCGTGGCTGGTGGACCGGGGCGGGTCGGTGACCAGCGGGATCGCGGGCATCGCCAGGCCGGACTCGGTCTTCCGGATCTCGTCGGTGACCAAGCCGGTGGTGGCGGCGCTCGCCATGGCGCTGGTCGACGACGGCGTGCTGGCTCTCGACGACGAGGTCGACCGGTGGCTCCCGGAGCTGGCGGACCGGTGCGTGCTGCGCTCCCCGGGAAGCCCGCTCGACGACACGGTCCCGGCCGACCGCGCGGTCACCGTCCGCGACCTGCTGGAGTTCCGGCTCGGGATCGGCATGGACTTCGCCGGCCCCTTCCCCGGCACGGTGCTCGGCGCGCTGGCCGAGGCGGGACTGCCCGTCGGACCGCCCGCGCCGCAGGAGGCGCCGCCACCCGACGAGTGGATGCGGATCGTCGGGGGCGTGCCGCTCTCCGCCCAGCCGGGGACCCGCTGGCTCTACAACACGAGCGCGCAGGTGCTCGGCGTGCTCCTGGCCCGCGCTGCGGGTCGGCCGCTACCCGAGCTGCTCGCCGGCCGGCTGCTCGACCCGCTCGGCATGCGCGACACCGGGTTCCACGTCCCCGCACAGGACCTCGCGCGGCTGGACCGGCACTGGACGGGCGACGCCGTCTACGACGTGCCCGACGGCCAGTGGTCCCGGCCGCCCGCGTTCGCCGACGCCGGCGCCGGGCTCGTCTCGACCGTCGCCGACCTGCACACGTTCGCGACGATGCTGCGTGGCCGCGGATCGACCGTGCTGAGCCCGCAGGCGGTGACCGCGATGACGTCCGCGCACGTCGGGGCGCACGACCCGGCCGGGCACGAGGGCTGGGGGCTGGGCCTCGGCGTGCTCCTGTCCCACGCTCCCGACGGCCGGCACGCCGGGACCTACGGCTGGGACGGCGGTCTAGGGTCGACGTGGTGGACCGACCCGGTGACGGACACGATCGCCGTGCTGCTGACGACGGACGCGTGGGCGTCCGGCCAGCCGACGCCGATCTTCACCGACTTCTGGCAGGCGGTGTTCGCAGCGTGACGACGACATTCCACCAGCTGCACCTGGGCGACGGGCCGCTGCTGCTGCCGAACGCCTGGGACGTCGGCTCAGCACTGGCGTTCGTCGACGCGGGATTCCCGGCGGTCGGCACCACGAGCTTCGGGGTGGGCGCGGCCCTCGGTCGGGCGGACGGCGGCCGGGCCACGCGGGACGCCACGCGCGAGCTCGTCCGGCGGCTCGCCCACCTCCCGGTGCACGTGTCGGCGGACGTCGAGGACGGGTACGACGACGACCCGGACGACGTGGCCGCCTACGTCGCGAGCCTGCCCGTGGCCGGCATCAACATCGAGGACAGCATCGACAGCCGACTCATCGCTCCCGAGCGGCACGCCGCCAAGATCGAGGCGATCGCCCAGGCCAGTCCGGGCGTGTTCATCAACGCGCGGGTCGACACCTACTGGTTCCGGCAGGACGCGACCGTCGCCGCCACCGTCGCCCGTGCGCTGACGTACGTCGCCGCGGGAGCGCACGGCATCTTCCTGCCCGGCGCGACGGACCTGGACGACCTGCGCACGCTGGCGCGCGAGATCCCCGTGCCGCTCAACGTGCTGCTCATCCCGGGCCAGAGCGTGCTCCAGCTCGGTGACCTGGGCATCCGCCGCGTGAGCACGGGCTCGCTGCCCTACCGGGCCGCGGTCGACGCGGCGGTCGAGGTGGCCACCGCCGCCCGCGACGGTCGGCCGCTCCCGGGGGCGACGTCGTACGCGCAGGCTCAGGAGCGCCTGCGCCGGTACGAGGGCGACTGACCCCGGCCGCCCTCAGACGAACCGCTCGACGAAGGCGATGACGACCGAGTCGTTCCAGCCGTCGATTCCCGCGAACACGTCCGCCCGCTCGGGCGAGGCCATCCAGGCCTGCTCGAGGCGCACGAACTCGTCGGCGTCGCCGTCGGCGGACACTGCCCACGTGAACTCGGCCGCCTCACGGTTCAGGTAGGCGGACTCCACGGTGAAGCCGAACGCGGCCCGCGCGGGCACCAGCCGACTGGGCCACCAGACGAGGAAGTCCTCGACCAGGTGGGGCTTGAGGTTGTAGCGGCGAAGCTGGACGGTCCGGGTCACGTGCGGTCCTCTCGATCGACGGTGCAGCCAGGCCAGTACGGCGGGCCGGTGCAGGCAGGCCAGTGCGGCGTCAGTCCGTGCCGGCCGTCAGCCACGCCTCGAAGGCGTCGAACGACGACGGCCGGCCGAGGAAGTCCTGCACCAGGTCGGCGGCGTCGGCCGACCCGCCGGGCGCCAGGATCGCCTCGCGGTAGCGGCGGCCGACCACGGGGTCCATCAGGCCGTCGGTGAACGCGGTGCGCAGGTCCTTCGCGATGATCAGGCTCCAGAGGTACGTGTAGTACGCGGAGCCGTAGCCCTCGAGGTGCCCGAACCCGGCGTACTGGTGGGTGTCCGGGATCGGCGTGTAGGGGCCGAACCTCGCGTCGATCTCGGCGGTGTAGGCCGCGAGGTCGGCCGGCGGGTCGGCGTGCAGGCCGTAGGAGAGGGCCGTGAAGTTGAGCTGGCGCCGGGTCCAGGCGCCGCGCGCGAACCCGTCGGCGCGCCGCATCGCCGCGACCAGCTCCGCCGGGATCGCCTCGCCCGCGGCGTTCGTCGCGAAGGACCCGAGCACACCGGCGTCCCAGCCCCACTCCTCGAGCAGCTGGCTGGGCGCCTCGACGAAGTCCCACTCCGTGGCGACGCCGGTGAACATCGCCCAGGGCTGCTGTCCGCCGAGCACCTCGTGCACCAGGTGGCCCAGCTCGTGGAAGAACGTCAGCACGTCGTCGTGCTCCATGAGGCCGGTGGGGAAGTTGCAGACGAGCACGCCCTCCGGCAGCGACCGCCCCGCGATGCCCGGCACCAGCCCGAACTGGGCGGCGTGGTTGAACTTGCCGGCCCGGGGGTGCATGTCGAGGTACACGCGTCCGATCAGCGCCCCGTCGACCGCGACGTCGTAGACCTGGACGTCGTCGTGCCACGTGGGGACGTCCACGGGCTGCAGCGCGATGTCGAACAGCCGCTGCACCACGTCGAGGATCCCCGGCAGCACGGCCTCGTAGCGGAAGTACTCGCGGACCGCGCGGGCGTCGACGTCGTACTGCTCGTTCTTGATGACCTGCTCGTAGTAGAGGTTGTCGGCGGGCGTGACCGCGACGGCGTCGGGGACGTCCTGGCGGTACCGGGCGAGCATGACCTCGACGTCCCGGGCCGCCGGCGCCGCGGTGAGGGTGTCGAGCCGCTCGATCAGGTCGGCGATCGCCTGGCCGGTGCCGATCATCCGGGGCTCGGCGTCGTACGTGGGCCAGTCGGGGTAGCCCAACAACGTGGCGCGCTCGGCCCGCAGCCGGAGCAGCTCCGCGAGAAGCGGCTCGTTGGCCGGCCAGCCGAGCGACTGGTACTCGCTGGTGAGCGCGAGCCGGACGGCCGGGTCGGTCGCGTACGTGCGGACCGGGAGCAGGTCGGGGTACTCGGTGGTCAGCGTGACCAGCCCGTCGGCGTCGGCGGGGTGCTCCGCGCGGAAGTCGTCGGGCAGCCCGTCCAGCTGCTCGGGCGGGACCCTGATGCTGCGCACGCCGTCGCGGATGTTCCGCGAGAACTCGAGCCCGATCTCAGTGCACCGCTGCGCGAGAGCCCGCAGCCGGTCACGGTCCTCGGGCGAGCGGTCGACGCCCGCGCGGCGGAAGTCGCGGAGCACGTGCTCCCGGACCCGGGCCGCCCCGGGCTCGAGCCCGTCCGCCGACGTCGCCGCCAGCACCTGCCACAGCTCGTGGTCCAGCTCGCGCTCGGTGCCCAGGTCCTCCGCCGCTTGCGCGCGCTCCTCGGCGGCTGCCCGCAGGTCCGCGTCGGGGTGCACCTCGGCGAGGAGGTGCGCCGCTGCCGACGCCGACCCGAGCGCGATGTCCGTGTCGTTCCACAGGCCGAGGACCTCGGCGGTCGACCGCGGGGTGCCGTCCTTCAGCCGGGCGACGAGGGCGCGGGCGTCGTCGAGGGACGCGTCGACGGTCGTCGCGAGGAAGGCCGGCCAGGCGGCGGCGTCGGTGGGGAACGAGGTCGGCGGCTGCGCAGGCATGAGTCCGACCATATTCCCGTCACCGGCGCACCGACGCAGGGTTTGCGCGATCAGGTCAGCGAGGGCCGCCCAGGATCAGCCGCACCGTGACCGTGTCGCCGACGTCGAGGTACTCGGCCTTGCGCACCATGCCCTTCACGGGGACCAGGTAGCGGCCGTCCTTGGGGAACAGGGACGTCTCCCACTCGGTGTCGTCGATGCGCGCGAGCACGGGGATGACCCCCCAGCCGTAGGTGACCATCGAGGACACGGCCTTGATGCTGGCACTCTCCGCCTCGGGCACCGGGACGTAGTGGTAGGGCGACGGGCCGCGCCAGTAGATGATCTCGCCGCTGAACTCCAGCTCCATCGACCCAGGATGGCGCACCTGCGCGCGCGGGCGCAGCCCGGCGAGGGATGGTAGTTGTGGTCAGCATGTCGACCGATCGCCGACCGTCCGTCCGCGCCGCGTTCGTCGCGTTCCTCGTCTACGCGGCGATCTTCGTCGGCGGGGTGTGGTTGTCGGGCATCGGGTACGAGCACCTGTTCGACACGACCGAGACCACGCTGCGGGGAGCGGTCCTCCCGCTCGCGGCCGGCTCGGTGTGGCTCGTCGTGTTCCTGCGGTGGACCCGCTGGGACCACGTGTTCCGCGACGGCACGCGCCTGCCGATGGGGCGGTTCCTCTGGGTCCTGCCGATCGCCGTCCTGGCGCTGAGCGCCCTGCGTCTGGCGGGTGCCGACTGGAGGCCGGTCACGGCCGCCTACCTGGGAGCCCTCCTGCTCGCGTCGGTGCTGGTCGGGTTCGCGGAGGAGACGCTGTTCCGCGGGATCATCCTGCGGGCGCTCCGGGAGACGGTGCGGACCGAGGGATCGGTCGCCCTGCTGTCCAGCCTCTGGTTCGGCGCGTTCCACCTGGTGAACCTGCTGCTCGGCGAGCCGGGCGCGGTCCTCCAGCTGGTCTTCGCCACCCTCACGGGCACGGCGTTCTACCTGGCCCGGCGCGGTACCGGCTCCATCGTGGCGGCCATGGTGCTGCACGGATTCTGGGACCTGTCGACGTTCCTCGCCGGCACGTATCCCGGCGACGGAGCTCTTGCGGACGCGGCGAACTTCCTCACGACCGTGATCTACCCGCTCGCCCTGGTGACCCTGGTCGTCCTCGTCGTCCGGGGACGCCGGGAGCGTGTCGCGGCCTGAGAAATCCCGTTGGCCGCGTCGGTCGCCGCCTGCTCGACTGGTCGCGATGACCACCACGGGAATGCACGCCGACGAGCTCGACCTGCCCGTCGAGCTCGTCCGCCGACTCCTCGCCGAGCAGCTGCCGCGGTGGGCGGACCTGCCCGTCCGCCGCGTGTCCTCGAGCGGCACGGACAACGCGATGTTCCGGCTGGGCGACGAGCTCGTGGTCCGGATGCCCCGCATCCACTGGGCGCGCGGCGGGGTCGACCACGAGGCGAAGTGGCTGCCGCGCGTCGAGGGGCTGCTGCCGGTGACGACTCCCCGGCTGGTCGCCGTCGGTCGCCCCGGTCCCGCGTACCCCTGGACGTGGTCGGTCCTGTCGTGGGTCCCCGGCGAGAACCCGCGGCTCGGCCGCCTGCACCACGCGGCGGGACTGGCCCGCGAGCTCGCGGCGCTGGTGCGGGCCGTGCGCGCGATCGACCTCGACGGCGGCGTCGCCAGGCCCGGCACGCTGGCGGCGAGGGACGCGCAGGTGCGCACGGACATCGCGGCCCTGGCCGACGACATCGACACCGCCGCCGTCACCGCGATCTGGGAGCACGCGCTCGCGACCGCCGAGTGGGCCGGGGACGCCACCTGGGTGCACGGCGACATCGCGCCCGGCAACCTGCTGCTCGACGACGACCACCGGCTCACGGGGCTCATCGACTTCGCGGGCATCGGCGTCGGCGACCCCACGGTGGACCTCGGTGTCGCCTGGAACCTGCTGCCACCGCCCGCGCGGGCGCAGTTCCGGGCCGCGCTCGAGGTCGACGACGTGTCCTGGACGAGGGCACGCGCGCGGGCCCTCGCGCAGGCCCTCGTCCAGCTGCCGTACTACCGCGACACCAACCCCGTGCTGGCGGCGAACGCCCGCCACGTGATCCGCGAGGTCACGGCTGAGGCGTAGGACCCTCCAGCGACTCCGCGATGCGGGTGATCGCGTCCAGCCGGCGGTCCCACTCCGCGCCGATCGCCTCGAGCGCGCGAGCCGTCTGGTTCAGGCGTGAGCCCAGCGCGCGGTACCGGATCTCCCGCCCGGCCCGGACGGGTTCCACCAGGCCGGCGTCGGCCAGGACGGCGAGGTGCTTGGCGATGGCCTGCCGCGACACCGGGAACCGGGTGGCCAGGGCGGACGCCGACAGCTCCTCGCGCCCCAGCACCTGCAGGACGGCCCAGCGGGTGTCGTCCGCGAGCGCGGCGAACACGGGGACCAGGGTCGAGGTCACGAGGACCCCTCCAGGAAGGCGACCAGCTCGTCCAGCTCGCTGGTCCACCCCTCGCGGTTCGAGCTCATGGCCTCCAGCGGGTCGCGGCCCAGCAGGCCGAAGCCCGACTCGACGACGCTCAGCACGGTGGCACCCCCGTCAGCCACGAGCGTGAACCGGACCAGGGTGGAGTTGTCGGGGCGCAGCGGCTGGTCGGGCGTGCCCCACGTGAAGGCGAAGACGGCGGGCTCGTCGTACTCCTCAATGCGCACGGGGAACTCGCCGTAGCCCTCGAACCCGAACGTGCCCTCGCCGCCCACCCGCAGGTCGGGCAGCGTGGCCATGCTGCCGAACCACTGGGTGATCAGGTCGTCGCGGGTGAGCGCCGCCCAGACCCGGTCCGGCGACGCCTTGATGTGGACGGTGCGCGAGACGGTGTAGGTCTCGGTGTCGACGACGGCGGGCTGCTGGGTCATGGTCGGTCCTTCGGTTCGCTCCGGCGATGCAACACGAGAGTTGCACAACCGAGGGGCACGCGCAACTCGTCGGTTGCAGTCCACCTCGTATCGCTTTGACTCCGGAGTCGGCGGGAGCGCACCATCGGGTCGAGCTGTGCCGCGGGACGAGCCCACGGCCGTCGACCACGGAGCGCATCACGATGCAGCGGGGAAGCGGGGCGGCCGTCCAGGCCTGCTCAGGCGTGCACCGGACGCCCGCTCGGCACGCCTGACGCCTCACGGCGACTCCTTCGGCATGCCTGCGCGGGGACCGTTTTCCCTTCCCACGTCGCACGAGAGCCGAACCCATGAACCCCTTGACCGAGAAGATCGTCCGCGCCTCCTTCGTGAACTGCTCGAAGCGTGAGGCCGCTCAGCTGACCCTGCCCCCCGACCTGGCGGACCTGCGCTGGGACCGTCTGGACTACCTCGGGTGGATCGACCGCAAGGCGCCCCTGCGCGCGTACGTCGTCCTCCCCGTCGAGGACTCGCTGGTCGGCGTCACCCTGCGGTCGCCCGAAGGTGCCGCGAAGCGCCGGCGAGCCGTGTGCGCCTGGTGCGAGGACGTCTACGCCACCGAGGACGTCTCGATGTACGTCGCCCGCCGCGCCGGCTCGCCCGGCCGCAACGGCGACACCATCGGCACCCTGATCTGCACCCGCTTCGACTGCTCGAGCAACGTCCGGCGCAAGCCGACCATCATCGAGGGCGGCGACGACCCCGCCGGCTTCGTGCAGCGCCGCATCGAGGACCTGCACGAGCACACCGCGAAGTTCGCCCGCGAGGTCCTGCGCGAACTCTGAGCCGTGTGGGCGGGTGGCCGTACCGTCCCGGGATGGCCACCCGCCCGCGCGTCATCGTGTCCGTCACCGCGACGGTCGACGGCCGGATCACCCTGAGCCGCGACGGGCGATTGCTGGACGACGAGGTTGACCGGCGCTGGAGGGCCCTCTGGCCCGCCGATGCCGACGCGCTGGTCGCACGTCGGGCCGCGGCGATCGAGCGGCACCGTCCGACCGTGGTCCTCGAGGGCAGCGGCACGTTCGTCCCCGACGACGCCGGTCCGGTGGACCTGCCCGCGTCCGACGAGGACCTCTGGTCCGACTTCGTGCCGCGGCGCACCCCGCGGTGGTTCGCGGTGGTGGACGGCCGGGGCCGCGTGCCGTGGACGTTCACCGGCGACGACGAGACCAGCCTGCTGGTCCTGGTGTGCCGTGCGACCCCGGCCGCCTACCTCGCCGACCTGCGCCGCCGCGCCATCCCGTATCTCGTCGCCGGGGAGCAGCGCGTCGACCTGGCGGCCGCCCTGGTCAGGCTGCGTGAGGTGCTCGGTGCGGAGTGCGTCGTGTCCGAGGGCGGCGGCGGGCTCAACGCCGCGCTGCTCGACGCCGGCCTGGTGGACGAGCTGCACGTCCTGACCATCCCGGCGCTCGTCGGCGGGCTGGGCACGCCGTCGATCGTCGACGGGTCGCCCCTGCGCCCGGTCACCCTGACCTCCACGCACGTCGAGGTCGGGGCGAACGGCTCGATCCTCGCCAGCTACGAGGTCTGAGGGTCGAGAAGGCTCAGTCCTCGTCGAGGCAGAGGCAGAACGGGTGCCCGGCGGGGTCGATCATCACGCGCACGTTCGGCTGGAACTGCGCGTCGGCCACGCGGGCGCCCAGCGCCACGGCGTCCTCGACGGCCGACGTCAGGTCGCCCACCTGGAAGTCGAGGTGCATCATCGGCCGTTGCTCACCGTCGACCGGCGGCCAGACGGGCACCCGGTACCCCTCGGCCTGCTGGACGACCATGAACGTCGCCCCACCCGGCGCCTGCAGGATCGAGGTGCCCGGTTCCTGGTGGCCGATCGGCCAGCCGAGCAGCGCCGAGTAGAACCCCGCCAGGGCCTCGGGGTCCGGGGCCTCGATGGCCAGCCCCCACCACATGCCGTCGATCCGTGATCGCATGCGCCAAGTCTGGCCACCGAGGCCGGGGAGTGCCTACCGGTAGAGCCGCACGTCCGCGACGCTCCACCAGCTGCCGGCGCTCGCGGTCGCGGTGATCCGCACGTAGCGGGCGAGCGTCGGGCGCACGGTCACGGTGGTCAGCTGACCGGTCGCCTGGCCCTCCGCGGCCGTGGTCCACCGTTGCCCGTCCCGGCTGGTCTCCAGCAGGTACCCCTGCGCGAAGTCGCCGAGGTTGTCACCGGAGTCGACGGCCACCTGCCGGAACAGCGTGGGCCGCCCGAGGTCGACGGTCAGCGACTGGCCCGGAGCCTGCGCGGCCCCGCTCGACCAGCGCGTGGAGGCGTCGCCGTCGACCGCGAGGCCCGCGTCTGCGGTCGCGAGGGTGGCCGTGGCGGTCGCCCCGGACAGGTCCAGCTGGCGCGGGACGTCCCGCAGCGACCGGGAGTCCGGCCACGTGAACGTCGCAAGCGCGCCGCCGGGCAGCGTGTACTCGAACGACCGGTCGCCGACCGCCACGGCGAAGCTGCGGGGGTTGTCGTTCTCGTTGTGCACGACGAGTGCCGTGGAGCCGTCCGGGTTCCGGAACGCGACGTCCATGATCTGCCCGTTCCAGCCGGTGGTGCCGAAGCTGGTCGAGGCGATGCGCTGGGCGCCGGGCCGGACGAACTTCGCCAGGTGGCCGATCGTGTAGTACTCGGCGTCGGTGCGGACGGTGCCGTCGTCGCCGATGGTCAGCAGCCCGGTGCAGGTCCCGCAGCCGCCGAGGTGCGGGGAGCCGTCCTCGCGCAGGGCGATGTTCCAGTTGACCACCGACTGCGCCCAGTTCCGGGTGGTGCCGATGGCGATCGTGCGGGCGTGCCAGGTGAGCGTGCCGCGGAAGATCTGCTCCGGGGTGTCCGTGGGACCGTGCGAGCCGGAGCACTCGGTGAACCAGATGCCCTTCTTCGGGAACGCCTCGTGCAGCGCGGTCTGGTCGCTCGGGTCGCCGTAGTAGCAGTGGTACGCGGTGCCGGCGATCCACTTCGCGGCCGGGCCGGACAGCAGCTGGTACGGGTAGTCCGTCGCGGGGTCCTCGCCCGGCGGCGTGTTCGCGGCGTCGTTCGGGTGCGTCTGCCAGTTGTGGTCGTACCCGAGGATCTGCGTGCGCGGGCTGGCCTTCTTCAGCAGCGGTCCCAGCGCGAGGATGACCTTCTCCTGCTGGGCGACGGGCATGTCCGTGCCGGGATAGGCGTCGGGCGTGCGGTTCTGCGGCTCGTTCTGCACGCTGAGGTAGTCGATCGGCACGCCCGCGGCGGTGTACGCCTGCACGAACTTCACCAGGTAGCGCGCGTAGGCGTCGTAGACGGCCGGGTCGTCCTTGAGCCGGCCGTCGACGAGGGAGTCGCCGGTCTTCATCCACGCCGGCGGGCTCCACGGCGTGGCCATCACCTTCAGCTCCGGGTCGAGCCGCTTGGCCTCGCGCAGCAGCGGCAGGACCTGCGCCTCGTCGTGCGCGATCGAGAAGTGCTCGAGCGGGAAGTCTGTGGCGCCGGGCGCCACGTCGTCGAACGTGTAGTGCGCGGCCTCCGCGGTGAAGTCCGACGAGCCGACCGGCTGCCGCAGGAAGCTCACGCCGATCCCGTCCGTCGGGTCGAACAGCGCGCGCATCGCCTGGTCACGCTGCGCCGGCGTGAGTGCCGCGAGCAGGCTGGCCGAGGAGTCGGTGATCGAGGCGCCGAACCCGTCCATGGTCTGGAAGCGCTGCGTGGGGTCGACGACGATCGTCGTGAGGTCGCTGCCGCCGCTCTCGAACGTCACGGGATCGCGCTGCTGGAGCAGCTCCGCGCGGTCGGGCGTCGTGACCCAGACCTGCGCCTGGACGGCTCCGCCACGATCGGCGTCCCCGGCCGACGCGGGTCCCGCCAGGCCGACCACCAGGCCGGCGACCGCCACCAGGGAGAGTGCTGTTCTTCTCATCGCGAGCTCCTCGTCGAGCGTCTTGTCCACGGCGACGCTGCCGTGTAACACTGTGTAACAACCGGACGATCCGCACGTATCCGCACTCACCATGTGCCGCCCGCAGCAGGCTGTCAACCGCTCGCAGCGATGGAACAGGATGTAACACGTGGCGACGACGCCGACGCACAGCACGGTCCGGCAGATCGCGGCCGACTCCGGGGTCTCGATCGCGACCGTCTCCCGCGTGCTCAACGGCCACCCGAGCGTCGCGCCCGGGACCCGCGCCACAGTCGAGGCCGCGATCGCCGCCCGCGCCCCTGCCGTGGTGATGCCCCGCCGGACCGCCACCCGCACCGGGCCGGTGTTCGTCCGGTGCCCGTACGTGCTCAGCGACTACTTCGGCCTGATCGTCTCCTCGGTGACCGAGACCTTGCGGCTGCACGACCGCGTCGTCCACCTCGACGCCGGCGAGGCCTCGCAGCACAGCCACCCGCTGGCGTCCCTGTCGGGCCGGGCCGCGGGCGCGATCCTGGTCCTGCCCCCCGAGGAGCCGGCAGAGCTGCTCGCGCTGCGCCGGCGGGGCTTCCCGTTCGTCGTCGTCGACCCGCGCACCCGGCCACCCCACGACCTCGCGTCGGTCTCGGCCGCGCACGTCACCGGCGCCCGCCGCGTCACGGCCCACCTGCTGGAGCTGGGCCACCGCCGGATCGGCGTCATCGCGGGGCCTCAGGAGTGGCTCGCCGGCAGCGACCGCCTCGCGGGCCACCACGCCGCCATGGGTCAGGCGGGCATCCTGTCCGACCCGGCGCTGATCCGGCTGGTCCCGCCCACCCTCGAGGAGGGGCTGGAGGCCGCCGGCCACCTGCTCGACCTGCCCGACCGGCCGACCGCACTCGTCTGCTTCAACGACAAGATCGCCGTCGGCGCGCTGCGGGCCGCTCAGGCTCGGGGTCTCGACGTGCCGGGGGACCTGTCGATCACGGGGTTCGACGACATCGACGTCAGCCGTGCCACCACCCCCGAGCTCACCACCGTGCGCCAGCCGCTCGAGGAGATGGGCCGCACGGCGGTCACGCTGCTCGCGCGCCTCATGGCCGGGGACAAGGTCGAGGCGCTGCACATGGAGCTGGCCACCGAGCTGGTCGTGCGGGGCTCGACGGCGCCGCCGCCCGATCAGCCCGGCAGCCGGTAGACCGACACGTGGGAACGCGAGTCGGCCGTGAACTCCTCGCCCGACCAGTCGGCGTGCCGGCTCTCCCGCGTGAACCCGGCCAGCTGCGCCATGAGGTCGAGCTCCGAGGGCCAGATGTAGCGGTGCGGCGTGCGGCCGAGTCGCGCGTCGCGGCCGTCGCCGAACCGGAAGTGGTGCGAGACGACCCGTTGGTGCAGGACGTCGTACGTGTCGAGGCCGATGTAGCCGGGCTCGACGTTCCAGACCGTCGCCTGCACGCCCGGCGGCAGCTTCCGGAGCTCGGGGACCCACAGCTCGATGACGAACCGGCCGCCGGGGACGAGGTGGCGCGCGGCGTTGCGGAAGCACGCGACCTGCTCGTCCTGCGTGAGCAGGTTCGCGATGGTGTTGAAGACGAGGTAGACGAGGCGGAACTCGCCCGGGGCGGTCGCGGTCGCCATGTCGCCGACCACCACCGGGATCGTCGCCTCGTCGACCTTCGTGCGCAGCTGGTCGACCATCGGTCGCGACAGCTCGATGCCGACGACGGGCACCCCGCGCTCGGCGAGCGGTACGGCGACGCGGCCGGTCCCGATGGCGAGCTCGAGCGCCCGCCCGCCGTCCGCGAGCGCGGCCAGCCGGTCCACGGTCGGGCCCAGCACCTCGGGCGCGAACATGCCGGTGCCGGGCGTGTCGTACTCGCGCGCGGCCTCGGCGTCCCACAGCAGCTCCTGGTCCATCCCGCCGACGATGGCAGCGTGGGCCGGTGCCGTCGACCGGATATCAGGGCTGGCGCCGGTGCACCGCCCACGCGTCGGGAGCGTCGAGGTCACCTGCGGCGACCCTCGTGAACACCAGCCGGTCGTGCAGCCGGTCGCGCCTCCCGGCCCACAGCTCGACCTCGTCACAGTCGATCCGCCATCCGCCCCAGCCGTCGGGGACGGGGACGTCGCCGGGAGAGCCGGTGTCCGGGTAGAGCGCCGCGTACTGCTCGTACCGGGCGACCAGCGCCGCGCGGTCGGCGATCGGCTGCGACTGGTCGGAGGCCCACGCGCTGATCCGGGAACCCCAGGCGCGGGACACGAAGTAGGCGGCGACCTCGTCGCGACCCACCGGGACCGCGCGCCCGCGGAACCGGATCGCCCGGTACATCGCCGCCCACGTCAGCGCGGCGGCCACGGACCCCGTCGCGCCGATCTCCCGGCTCTTCGTCGACCCCAGGTTCGTGACGAACCCCGGTCCCCGCGCGTCGAGGAAGCGCATGAGGACGGTCCGCACGTTCGGCCGGCCGTCGGCATCGACCGTCGCGACCGACAGGGCGGTGGGCTCGGCGACGTCGCCGTGCTCGGCCTGCCTCGCCTCCGCGTCGGCGACCCAGCGGCGCACCTGCTGGAGCGGTGTGGGTGCGAGCTCGCCCTCGCTCAGCCCGTCGTCCTCCACGGCACCTCGCCTCTCGTCGATGGTCGCGAGGATATCCGGGTGCGGCGCCCGGAGACGGGCTCGTAGGTTGTCGCGATGGAGGAGCCGCGGATCCACGAGCACTACGAGGCCGACATCGACGAGGACCAGCGACTGCGTCGCGGGCTCGGCCGCCTCGAGCTGGCCCGGGTGCAGGAGATCGTCCGGCGGCACCTCGCGCCGGGCTCGCGGGTGCTCGACGTCGGTGGGGCGACCGGCGTGCACGCGGAGTGGTTGCTCGACGACGGCCACACGGTGCACCTGGTCGACCTGCTCCCCGGCCACGTCGCGCGGGCGACCGAGAGCCTGGGCGGGCGCGGGGGGTTCACCGCGTCCGTCGGCGACGCCAGGGCGCTGGCGGTGCCCGACGCGTCCGTGGACGCCGTATTGCTGCTCGGGCCGCTCTACCACCTCCCGGACCGTGCCGACCGGCTCGCCACCTGGCGCGAGGCGGCCCGGGTCGTCGTGCCCGGCGGCGTCGTGGTCGCCATGGGGATCTCGCGCTTCGCGTCCCTCTTCGACGGCCTCGCGCAGGCCTACCTGTTCGAGCCCGCGTTCCGGGCGATCGTCGCGCAGGACCTGGCCACGGGCGTGCACGAGAACCCGACCGGGGACCCGCGCTGGTTCACCACCGCGTACTTCCACCGGCCCGAGGAGCTGGCCGGTGAGGCGACCGAGGCCGGCCTGGACCACCGGGAGACCGTCGGCGTCGAGGGTATGGGCGCGTGGATCAGGTCGTTGGCGCCGGTGTTCGACGACGACGGCCGCCCGGCCGACCGGGACGTCGTCGTCGAGGCCGCGCGGACGATCGAGTCGGAGCCGAGCCTGCTCGGCCTGAGCTCGCACCTGATCGCGGTCGCACGGCGACCGTAGGAGCGCCCCGGGTGTGCTGATATGAGCACGTGAGCGACGACTTCCACGACACCGCGCTGATCTCCACCGGACGCCTGCCTCGGGAGGAGCTGGTGGAGCGGCTCATGCAGGACGCGCACGACCGGTACGCCGGGGTCGACGACGGCGCCGTGGCCGACTACATCCCCGCGCTCGCCGACGCCGACCCCGAGCTGTTCGGGCTGAGCATCGTGTCGGTGACGGGCGCCTCCCACAGCGTCGGGGACTTCCGGCACGAGTTCTCCATCCAGTCCATCTCCAAGGCGTTCGTCTTCGCGCTCGTCTGCGACGCGCTGGGCCCGCAGGCCGTGCTCGACGCCGTCGGCGTGAACAACACGGGCCTGCCCTTCAACTCGGTGATGGCGCTCGAGCTGAACGGCGGCAGCCCCATGAACCCGCTGGTCAACGCGGGCGCCCTGGCCACCACGAGCCTGGTGCCGGGCGCGACGGCCGAGGAGCAGTGGGCGTTCGTGCAGGCCGGCATGTCGGCGTTCGCCGGCCACCCGCTCACCCTCGACGCCGCCGTGTACGCCTCCGAGGCCGCGCACAACCGCCGCAACCAGGCCATCGCGCGCCTGCTGCAGAGCTACGGCCGCATGGCCCGCGACCCCCTCGAGACCACCGACGTCTACACGCGGCAGTGCTCGCTGCTGGTCTCCGCCCAGGACCTCGCCGTCATGGGCGCCACGCTGGCCGACGGCGGCGTCAACCCCGTGACCGGCGAGCGCGTCGTCGACCCGTCGGTGTGCCGGTACGTGCTCGCCGCCCTGGCCACGAGCGGGCTGTACGAGCGGTCCGGCGAGTGGCTGTTCACCATCGGGCTGCCCGGCAAGAGCGGCGTCTCGGGCGGCATCGTGACGGTGGCGCCGGGCAAGGGCAGCCTGAGCACCTTCTCGCCCCGGCTCGACGCGGCCGGGAACAGCGTCCGCGGCACGCTGGCCACCCGGTACCTGTCGGGCGCGCTCGGGCTCAACCTGTTCGCGTCGCGTCCCGAGCCCTACACCCCGTAGAAGCTCTTGAGCAGCTCGTACACCACGATCCCCGGCCAGATCAGGGCCTTCGGGATGGCCAGCACGAACATCCAGAACGTGTCGGCCTGCGCGAAGTAGAAGACCGCCGCGCCGATGAACCCCAGGCCGTAGACGGCACCGCCCCCGGCGCCCGACCCCTTGGACGACATGGCGGCTCCCTCGCTAGCGCTGCACGATCACCCTAGGACCGCCGCCCCGTCGACGTCACCGGGTCGCGGGCTTACGCTCGAACGAACCGCCGCAGCCCGTGGCGCGCGACCAGCGGGGGTCCTGGTGACCGACACGATCGACGACCTGCTCGAACGCCCCGTCGTCACCCGGCGACCGCTGCGCGCGCCCGACCCGCTGTTCCAGCCGCTCTCCAGCACCGTGCGCTACCCGCCGGGTCCGGTCCCGGACGTGCAGGACGCCGTGCCGCCGCCGGTCCGCGAGCCTGTCCCGTGGCAGTGGCCGTGGCAGGGCACGCAGTGGCCGTGGCAGGGGCAGCAGTGGCCGTGGCAGAGCCGGCAGACACCGTGGCAGGGCAGGCGGATCGTGCTCCCGACGTGGCAGCGGTCGCGCGTCGCGGCCGGGCTGCTCGGGGTGTTCTTCGGTGGCCTGGGCCTGCACCGGATGTACCTCGGCTACTGGCGGCGCGGCCTGAGCATGCTGGCCATCACGGTCGTCGCCGGGTTCTTCACGCTCGGGCTGGCGGCGCTGGTCATGGCCCTGTGCGGGTTCGTCGAGGGGTTGCTGTACCTGTCGATGCGGCGGGGCCGGTTCGCCCGGGACGCCCGCGGCCGGCCGTTGCGCGGCTGAGGCGCTCCGCTCATGGCGGTGATCCTCGACATCACGATCTCGCTCGACGGCTTCGTCACGGCCCCGAACGCCGGGCCGGGCAACGGGCTCGGCGACGACGGTCTGGTGCTGCACGAGTGGGCCATCGGCGACCGGACCGCGCAGGACGAGCAGCTGCTCACCCGGGGCGAGGCCGTCACCGGCGCCGTCGTCATGGGCCGACACACCTTCGACGTCGTCGACGCCCCGGACGGCTGGAACGACGAGCGGCACTACGGGGCCGACAAGGGCGACCCGGCCGCGCCGCTGCCGTGCTTCGTCGTGACCCATCACGCCCCCGACCACGTCCGGCTCACCGACCGGATGACCATCGTGACCACGGGTCTGCGCGACGCCCTCGACCAGGCGGCGGCCGTGGCGGGCGACAAGGCCGTCGTCATCATGGGCGGCGGCGAGCTGGGGGCGTCCGCCCTGCGCGACGGCCTCGTCGACCGGCTCCACCTGCACGTCGCCCCGCTGTTCCTCGGCGCGGGATCGCCGTTGTCCCCCGGGACGCGCGTGACCCTGCTCCTCGACGAGTCCGCGACCGTGATCACCCGCAACGCCGCGCACCTGTTCTACGACGTCGTGCGGTAGCTGTCACAGATCCTCCGCGGCCGGTGTCTTGTGTCCGACACCAGCGCACGAGGAGGAACCATGACCAGCACGACGCGGGTCCCCGCCACCGAGATCACCGGTCTGTACGGGGCCCTGGTGAAGAGGTTCAGCACGAAGATGTTCGGCAAGGTGCCCGAGGCCCTCGGGGTGATGGGCAACAACCCGGCCGTCCTCAAGTTCAGCCTGGGGCTGGGCCAGAAGTCGGCGAGGTGGCACGCCTGCCCCGAGGACCTGAAGTCGTACGCCCACATGGCCGTCGCCTCCCTGGTCGGCTGCTCGTGGTGCCTCGACCTGGGGTACTTCCAGGCTCACAACGAGGGACTCGACCTCGTCAAGGCTCAGCAGGTTCCGCGCTGGCGGGAGTCGACCGTGTTCACGCCGCTCGAGCGCGACGTGCTGGAGTACGCCGAGTCGATGACCATGACGCCGCCGACCGTCAGCGACGAGCTCTCCGCGCGGCTGCTCGACCACCTCGGGGCGCCCGGCCTGGTGGAGCTCACCTCGTGGGTCGCGCTGGCCAACCTCTACTCCCGGACCAACTCCGCCCTCGGGATCGAGGCGGAGGGGTTCGCCGCGTCCTGCGACCTCCCGCCGCTGGCCCCGCCGAGCCGCGTAGCGTCCCGGTCATGAGCGAGGACCCGTTCGTCGCGCACCGCAGCCTGCTGTTCACGGTGGCCTACGAGATGCTCGGCTCCGCCGCCGACGCCGAGGACGTCGTGCAGGAGACCTGGCTGCGGTGGGCGGACCTCGCCCCCGCGGCGAGGGCGGAGGTGCGCGACGAGCGGGCGTACCTCGTCCGGATCGTCACCCGGCAGTCGCTGAACCGGATGCGCACGCTCGCGCGCCGGCGCGAGGACTACGTCGGCGAGTGGCTGCCCGAGCCGCTCCTGACCAGCCCCGACGTCGCCGAGGACGTCGAGCTGGCGGAGAGCGTCTCGTTCGCGATGCTCACCGTGCTGGAGACGCTCGACCCCACCGGCCGGGCGGTGTTCGTGCTGCGCGAGGTCTTCGACACCCCGTACGACGAGATCGCCGACGCCGTCGGCAAGACCCCCGCCGCCGTGCGCCAGATCGCCCACCGCTCCCGCGAGCACGTGGCCGCGCGACGACCCCGGCAGCAGGTGAGCCGGGCCGAGCAGTCGGCCGTCGTCGAGCGGTTCCTCGCTGCAGTCCGCGACGGTGACCTGCAGGGGCTGCTGGACGTGCTCGCGCCGGACGTGGTCGTGGTGGCCGACGGAGGCGGCGTGGTCGACGCGACACGGCGCCCCGTGACGGGTGCTGACAAGGTGGCCGCGTTCCTGGCCGGCCTGGCGACGATCACGGGCGACTTCGTGTCGACGCCCACCTGGGTCAACGGCGGTCCCGCGGCCCAGGTCCACGTCGGAGGCGAGCTCAACACGGTGATGAGCCTGGTGATCGAGGACGGCCGGATCGCGCGCATCTACGCGGTCCGCAACCCGCACAAGATGACGCGGCTGGCCGAGGAGACGGCGCTCAGCCGCTGACCCAGCCGCCCGACGAGTCCGCGTGCATCGGTGGGCACGCCGTCGCGCCGGCGGGGAGCATCTCGAAGTGCCAGGCCTCGTTCGCGTACGCCCGGCACAGGCCGAGCTCGACGCCGTGCTGCTCGAGCCAGAGGGCCCCGGCCGTCGGCCCGACGTCGACCGCCAGGCCCTGCACGTGCGCGGACGCCCCCGGCGGGAGCACCCACCGGTGCGCCTCCTCCAGCGACCCGTAGCGGGCGACCGCCGCGTCGACGAGCTCCTGCTGCTCCTGCGCGGAACGCCAGCCCGACGTCAGGGTCAGCTCCACGCCGGCGCGAGCCGCCGCCTCCTGCGCCGCCTCGAACCGCCGCGCGAGCTCCGGGTCCAGACCGTGGGGCGGTGCGACGGACCTGACGACGGCGTAGGCGCTCACCGCGAGCGCGGCGCACAGCACGGCCACGACAGCGATGCCGGTCCGCCGGGCGCGGCGACGGCGGACGCGCTCGGGGAGCCGGCCGATGTAGAGAGTCACGCACCCACCGTGCGACGCGGACGTGCCGCACGGCGTCGGCCCGGGAACCCTTCCTGCGGCCCCGGACCTGGTCCCCGGGACGGAGCGGGCTCCGTCCCAGGGCTGAGCCTCGGTGCGCGTGTCAGAGGTGCGTGCCACGGTGGATCGCATGGAGATCACCCGCCTGCAACCGGCCGGGCTCGTCCGGAGCCCGGCGTTCAGCCACGTCGCCGTCGTGCCTGCGGGCGCGACGACCATCTACGTCGGCGGCCAGAACGGCGTCGACGACACCGGTGCGATCGTCTCGGACGACGTCGCCGAGCAGTCCGTCCGCACCATCGACAACGCGGAGATCGCGCTGCGGGCCGCCGGCGCGACGCTGGCCGACGTCGTGCAGTGGACCGTGCTCCTCGCGCAGGACGCCGACCTCGCGGCGGCCTACGGGGCCATCGGCCCCCGGCTCGCCGTCGACGGCGCCCCGCCGCTCGTCACCGCCGCCCGGGTCGCCGGGCTCGGTGTGCCGGGTGCGCTCATCGAGGTCAGCGCGATCGCGGCGGTCCTGCCGGCGACCTGGTGAGCTGTGTCTCCCGGGTGTCCGGGGGCAGGTCGGCCGCGGTGCCCGTGCACCGGATGCCCTCGACGCCGACCTGTGGGTCAGCCGCGGGCTCGACGGTGATGCGCACGCAGAGGCGTCGGGTCAGCTCGGTCCCGAACGGTCCACCGGGGTGGCTCGCACCTCCGTCGACGTACGCGTCGACACGCGCCCCCGTGCCGGTGTCGCTCGCGGCCGTGACCACGCCTCGATAGACCTCGCCGACGCGGCCGGCGACCGCGGCCGCGAGCGCCGCACCGCGCAGGTTCGGGTCGGCCGCGACGTCGGCGCTGATGGCGGAGACCGCCGCGTCGAGCTTGCTGTGCGCGTCGTCGGCTGCGCGTCGGTCGACGTCCCGGTCGACGTACCCGGCGAGCCAGTGCAGCGCCACCACGACGAGGAAGCCGACGACCGCCCATCCGAGCACGCGTGGGAACCGCCTCATGCTCCGACGATCCCACCTACCGGCGCTCGAGGACGTCCCTCAGACGGGCGAGGTCGCGGGTCACCAACCCGGTGTCGCGCTCGAGCTCGTCGTCGGTCATCCCGGGGGAGCGGCGCAACGTGAAGACGACCTCGGTGGCGTCGCCGTCCGCGAGCGCCCGCATCGGCACGTAGACCGTCTCGCCCGACGGCGTCAGCACCTCGTGGTCGAGCACGCCGAACTCGTTGCGCGGGGCGAACGTGACCCGTGCCCGACCCTCCGACGTCTCGACGAACCAGGTGCCGTCGTCCTGCACCACCGAGGTACCCAGGCCGGGTGCCCACCGGGGCAGGTTGGCCGGTTCGGACGCGAAGGCGTACACCTCGGCCACGGGTCGGTCGATGTGGACGCTGAGATGCCGGGAGGCGGTCATCCTGCGATGGTGCCACGGCACCGCGTCTCGTTCCTGCGCAGGTCAGGCGCTGGTCAGGACGACCAGCTCCTGGGTCGCCCGGGTCATCGCGACGTAACGGTCGACCGCGCCCTCGATCCCCGTGCCGAACGCCTCCGGGTCGACGAGGACCACCAGGTCGAACTCGAGGCCCTTCGCCAGCTCCGGGGTCAGCGACCGGACCCGGTCCGTCCCGGGGAACTCCGGGTCGCCGATGACGCACGCGACGCCGGCGGTGTGCTCCGCCAGCCAGGCGTCGAGGATCGCGTCCCGGTCGGACGCCGGCCCGTGCACCACCGGGACGCCGGTGCCGCGGATCGAGGTCGGCACGGTGACGTCCGGGAGCGCCGCGCGGATGACCGGCTCCGCCTCCGCCATGACCTCCTCGGGCGTTCGGTAGTTGATGCTCAGGGACGCCAGCCCGATCCCGTCGAGCCCGACCCGCTCGACCCGCTCCTGCCACGACTCTGTGAACCCGTGCCGGGCCTGCGCGCGGTCGCCGACGATCGTGAAGCTCCGGGACGGGCACCGCGCCAGCAGCATCCGCCACTGGGCGTCGGTCAGCTCCTGTGCCTCGTCCACCACGATGTGCGCGAACGGGCCCGCGAGCGCGTCCGGGTCGGCCGCCGGCAGCGCGGCCACGTCGACCAGCCTGTCGCGCATGTCGTCCCCGCGGAGCATCTGCATCACGCGCAGCTCGGTGTCGTCGTTCTCGATCAGCTGGTCGACGATCTGGCTCATGTACTCCCGCTCGGCGGCGAGAGTGGCCTCCTGCCGGCGACGTCGCCGGGACGCCTGAGGGTCGCCCAGCCGGTGCCGCGCCGCGTCCAGCAGCGGGAGGTCGGACACGGTCCACGCCTGGGCGTCGGCCCGCTGCAGCGTGCGGATCTCCTCCCGCGTGAGCCCGGGAGCGCACAGACGGAGGTAGGCGGGCACCGACCACAGGTCGCCGACGAGGTCGGTCGGTTCGAGCAGCGGCCACGCGCGGTCGAGGGTGGTGTTGAGGTCCTTGCTGGTCAGGAGCGCGCGGCGGAGCAGCTCGGGCTCGATGTCGTCGTCGTCGACCTTGTCCAGGAGGATCTCCAGCAGCGCGTCCCGGACCTGGTCGCGCGCCTCGTTGTGCGGGGTGCCCGGCTCCGGGGCCTCGAACGCCTCGGCCCAGTCGTCGGCGCTGACCCAGAGGTCGACCCAGGCGGTCTCGACCTCCGTCCCCGTCGTCGGCGGCCTCTCGTAGAACCGGACCGCCGGCTCGATGGCCGCCACCATCTCCACGGTCGACTTCAGGCGCGCCACCTCGGGGTCCGTCTCGGCCGTCGCCGCGGCCCCCTCGGGGACGAGCTCGCGCAGGGTGCAGGTCCGCACGCCCTCCTCGCCGAGGCTGGGCAGCACGTCGGACACGTAGTCGAGGTACGGCTGGTGCGGACCGACGAACAGCACGCCGCCGCGGCGGTGACCGAGGCGCGGGTCGGAGTAGAGCAGGTAGGCGGTGCGGTGCAGGGCGACGACGGTCTTGCCGGTGCCCGGGCCGCCGTCGACGACGAGCGCGCCGCGTGACCCCGCGCGGATGATCGCGTCCTGGTCGGCCGCGATGGTGCCGAGCACGTCGCGCATCCGGTCCGACCGGTCCGTGCCCAGGCTGGCGATGAAGGCCGACTGGTCGTCGAGCGCGGCGTTCCCGTCGAGCCCGTCCGCGGTGAACACCTCGTCCCAGTAGTCGCCCACCCGACCCCCGGTCCAGCGGTACCGGCGGCGGCTGGCCAGCCCCATCGGGTTCGCGTGCGTCGCCCCGAAGAAGGGCTCCGCCGCGGGCGAGCGCCAGTCGAGCAGGAGCCGACGCCCGTCGCGGTCCGTGAGCCCGAGGCGCCCGATGTACACGGGCTCGCCGCCGTCGGCGCCGACGATGCGACCGAGGCAGAGGTCGAGCCCGAACCGCCGCAGGGTGCGCAGCCGAGCGGTGAGCCGACGGATCTCCTGGTCCCGCTCGACCGCCGCCGTGCCCGAGCGGCCCGGGGCCCTGCGCTCGGCGTCGAGCCGGTCGGACAGCTCGGCGGTCTGCTGCTCGAGGCTCGCCGCGATGGCGGCGAAGTGCAGCTCGTCGCGGCCGATCGACGCCGGGTCGGCCTTGCGGGCGAGGCGGTCGGGAAGGTCGAACGCACTGGTGGTCACGGGAGTCACGGTCGGAGATTCTGCGCGGCGACGGGGGCCTTGCCGCAAGCCCCCCTGTGCTCTATACCTTGAGAAGGGAGGGCAGTCGGTGCCCTCCCTTTCCCATGGGCTCTCCGCCCCCGGTCTGCGAGGGGGCGACGTGGAGATCCAGCTGAGCATGCTCGGGGTGATCGTCAGCGACATGCCCGCAGCGCTGCGGTTCTACCGGCTCCTGGGGCTCGACATCCCGCCGGGCGAGGACGAGAAGCCGTTCGTCCTGCACCGCATGGCGAGCGGCGTGACGATCTTCTTCGACACGGTGTTCGCGGCCCGGTACGACGCCGACCACGCCCTGCCCACCGGCGGCGGGTACAGGACGCTGTTCGAGTTCTACCTCGGTGACGACGCCGCGGTGGATGCCACGTACGCGGAGCTCACGGGCGCCGGCTACCACGGCCGGATGGCGCCGGAGCAGACGTCCGGCCCCTACGCCGCGATGGTCGACGACCCCGACGGGAACGTGGTCCTCCTGACGTCCGACGACGCCCTCGGCCGCGCTGCAACAGTTTGAGGGTTGACAGTTAGAGATCAAACAGTTAGATTTCTGACCATGGATGCACCGGACAACACCCTCAGCACCAGCCTCGGGCTGGTCCGCTGGATCGGCTGGGCCCAGCGCAAGGCCGGCGACGACTGGATCCGGGCGCGCGAGCTCAGCCACGAGCAGGCCTTCGCGCTCGGGTACCTGGTCCAGAACCCCGGCGCCATCCAGCGCGACATCGCCGAGATGACGCGCACCAGCCCGGCGAGCGTCTCGAGCCTCCTGCAGGGACTCGAGCGGCGCGGCCTGGTCGAGCGCCGCACCGATGCCGGCAACGAGCGCAGCAAGCGCGTCTACGCCACACCCGAGGGCGCCCAGCTCATCGCCGGCTTCGACTCCGCGATGGCCGAGGTCGACGAGTCGATCCTGGCCCCGCTGGACGACACCGAGCGAGCCGCTCTCCACGCCCTGCTCAGCAAGATCACCGCACAGCTTCCGCGCCCGACCCGGTAACAGCCGGGCACGCGCCCCCCACAGACCACCTCGCGGCGCCGACGTCAGTCGGCGTGCGCTCCACCCTGCCCGGACAAGGAGCAACCATGACCACCGTCGACATCGAACCCCCCGTGACGGCCGACGCCGTCGGCACCAACCGCTGGTACCTCTCCGCCGCACCGATCGTCCGCGCCCTCGTGCACCTGTGCGTGCCGATGGCCGCCGCGATGATCGTCGGCGCCGTCTACAACCTCATCAACGCCGGCTTCATCGGCACGCTGCACGACTCCACGCTGCTCGCCGCGATCACGTTCGGCGCGCCGATCCTCGGCCTGGTCATGGCGGTGGGCGGCGTGTTCGGCGTCGGCGGTGGCGCGCTCATCTCCCGACTGCTCGGTGCGGCCGAGCACGACCCCGCGCAGGCCGGCGAGATCAAGCGCGTCTCGTCGTTCTCCGTGTGGGGCGCGGTCATCTCCGGGGCCGTCCTCGGCGCCCTCGGGCTGCTGCTCCTGGACCCGCTCGTGTCGTTGCTCGGCGCGGACGCCCCGGCGGTGCCGGCCACCCGCGCCTTCGTCGGCGTCATGCTCGCGTTCGTCCCCGTGCTCGCCGCCGCCTTCTGCCTCGAGCAGCTGGTGCGGGCGGAGGGCGCGGCGCGGCAGGTGATGGTCGGGCTCATCGGCTCCACCGTCGCGAACCTGGTCCTCGACGTCGTGTTCATCCTCGGGCTGCACTGGGGCGTCGCCGGCGCGGCGCTCGCGATGGGCCTGGCCAACCTCGGCGTCGTCGTCTACTTCGTCGTCTGGCTCCAGCGCCACAGCGAGCACGTCGACCTCGCGCCGCGGTGGTTCACCCTGTCGCCCGCCGTGCTCAAGCCCGTGTTCGGGGTGGGCATCGGCGAGCTGCTGCAGGCCGGCTTCCTCATCGTCACGTCGCTGGTGCTCAACAACCTCGCCGTCGCGTACGGCGACGGCGCGCTCGCGGCCATGGGCGTCGCGGTCCGCATCGCGCAGATCCCGGAGTTCCTGGTCATGGGCATCACGCTCGGCGTCCTGCCGCTGCTCGCCTACGCGTTCGGCAAGGGCGACCGGCAGCGGCTGATGTCGGCCCTGCGCGTGTCCGCGATCGCGGTCGGTGGCATCACGCTCTTCTTCGCGACGGCGGTCTTCGTCTTCCGCGACCAGGTGTTCTCGGCCTTCGTCGCCGACCCCTCGGTCCTCACGGTCGGCGTCACCATCCTCGCCGCCCAGCTCGTCGCGATGATCGCCAACGGGTTCGCCGGGCTGCTCACCTCCTTCTTCCAGGCCACCGGGCGGGCGGTGCCGGCGACCGTCATGTCGGTGACGCAGGGCGTGCTGTTCATCCCCGTCGTGCTGCTGGGCAACCTCTGGTTCGGGCTGGCCGGGATCATCTGGGCGCTCACCCTCACCGAGGGTGCGGTGCTGGTGGTCGGCGTCGTGATGTGGCTCGCGTCCCGTCGCGCGATCGACCTGGGCCTGGGCGAGGGCAGCCCGGAGCGCGCCGACGAGGTTCTCGCCGCGGCCTAGGAGGCGTCCGCGCGGCCCTGGGCCTCGAGGATCTCGGGCACGTGGGACTCCGCCCAGTCGCGCACGGCCTGCAGGGGCCCGCACAACGACCGGCCCAGCGGCGTGAGCGAGTACTCGACCCGGGGCGGGTGCTCGTCGTACTGGGCGCGGGCGACGAGGCCGTCGGTCTCGAGCGCTCGCAGGGTCTCGGTGAGCACCTTCGGCGTGATGCCCTGGATGTGCGTCTTGAGCTGGGTGAACCGTCGCGGCCCGTCGGCGAGGGCGGTGACGACGAACACCGTCCACCGCGCGCCGATGCGGTGGAGCACGGTGCGGCTGGGGCACGTGGCCGCCATGACGTCGTACGCCGTGCCCATCCACGCTCCCGCGGTTTCGTTGAAGGTACCGGTATCAAGACCATACCGTGACGCCCGCGGCGATCCCGACCCCCGCCGCGCGGAGGAGCGGACATGAGCACGGACCTGACCGGGCAGCGCGTCCTGGTGATCGGCGGAGCGAAGCACCTGGGCGAGGCGGTGGCCCGCCGTGCAGCGGAGGCCGGCGCCGCCGTCGTGATCGGGGCACGCGACCTCGAGCGGGCCACGCAGGTGGCAGCCGGGCTGCCGGACGCGATCGCGGTGCGCATCGACGTCACCGACGAGGCGACCATCCGCGCGGCCGCCGCCGAGCTCGGTCCGATCGACCACGTCGTCGTCACGGCCACCGCGAGCCACAACGTTCCCGTCGCGGACCTGGAGCGCGCGGGGATCCTCGCCGCCCTCGAGGCCAAGGTGATCGGCCCGTTCCTGCTCGCCAAGCACTTCGCCCCGACCATGCCGTCGACCGGGTCGTTCCTGCTGTTCTCCGGCGTGGCCGCGTGGAACCCCGCACCCGGGTACACCGTCATGGGCGTGGCCAACGGCGCCGTGTCGTTCCTGGCGTCCCACCTGGCCACGGAGCTCGCGCCGATCCGGGTCAACGCCGTCTCGCCCGGCATCGTCGACTCCGGCACGTGGGACCGTCTGGGGCCGGACGCCAAGGAGGCGGTCCTCGGCTCGGCCGCCTCGGCGAACCTCGCCGGGCGCGTCGGGCAGCGTGCGGACATCGCCGAGGCGGCTGTCTGGCTGCTCGGCGCCGGGTTCGTCTCCGGCGAGACGATCCACGTCGAGGGTGGGGCGCGGCACGCCTGACGTCGGCCCTGAACTGCCCGTTCGCCGGGGAGGCGCGGCTGTACGCTGCCGGAAAAGACGGCAGGGG
The DNA here is from genome assembly GCF_054049635.1 of Cellulomonas sp. P5_C6. Classification (NCBI taxonomy): domain Bacteria; kingdom Bacillati; phylum Actinomycetota; class Actinomycetes; order Micrococcales; family Cellulomonadaceae; genus Cellulomonas; species Cellulomonas sp. P5_C6. Next base: position 52,786 of record NZ_JBFULZ010000002.1, read on the forward strand.
CCGACCCTGGTCCTGGTGGCGGAGCGGCAGAACGGTCGATGACACAGCAGCCGGCGCAGTCCTTGCACCGCMGAGCCGCCCGGCTCGGGTGGGCCTCGGCCGCGCTCGCGCTGGCCTCGGCGCTGCTCCTGGGCGGCGCGGTCTGGCTGATCGCGACCAGCTCGCCGCCGATCGTCCCCGACGCCGAGCTTGCGATCGCCATCCTCCCCGTCGACGTCCGGCTCACCGCACCGCGACCGACCATCGTCGTGGGCGTGGGCCTGGCGGTCGCCTCGTTCCTGGTGGCGATGGCAGCCCAGCAGACCGCCGTCGCGATGCGCGTGCTGTCCCGCGGTCGAGGCCTCGCGCAGCCGGTGCCGATGGCCACGGCGAAGCTGAGGCGTCGCATCCTCGGTGGCGCCGCCGTGCGCAGGCTCGGCCTGGACGCTCCGCCGGACTGGCCGCTGTCCGCCATCCCCGCCGAGGCGGACGCCGCCGGCCTCGTGCGGTGCACGGTCCTGATCCCGGCGCACAACGAGGAGGCGGTGATCGACCGGACCCTCGTGTCGCTGATCGACCAGCGCCGCCCGCCGGTACGGATCATCGTCGTCGCGGACAACTGCACTGACGCGACCGTGCA
>NZ_JBFULZ010000003.1:0-49496 GCF_054049635.1 Cellulomonas sp. P5_C6
GTCCCCCGACCGGTCGCCGGTCGCAGTCCCGCGGTCGTCGCGCTGGCCGCCGCGGGCGCCGAGGCCGTCGTCGTGCCCCTCATCGAGACCGTCCCGCCCGAGGACCCGACCGAGCTGGACGACGCGCTGCTGGCGCTGGAGTCCGGCTGGTACTCCTGGCTCGTCGTCACCAGCGCGGCGGCGGTCCCCGTGCTGGTCGACCGCGCGCAGGAGAGCGCCGGGAGCCTCACCCAGCTGATCGCCGACGGGCACGTGCGGGTCGCCGCCGTCGGCCCGGGCACCGCCCGCGCCCTGCGCGAGGCCGGGGTCGAGCCGGACCTGGTCCCCCGCGGCTCGTCGACCGCCCGGGCGCTGGTCGACTCGTGGCCCGAGCCGACCGAGCCGGCGCGGGTGCTGTTCCCCCGCGGCGACCTGGCCGCGGCCACGGTCACCGACGGCCTGCGGGCGCGCGGGTGGGAGGTCACCGACGTCGTCGCCTACCGCACGGTGCCCGCCGCGCCGCCGCCCGACGACGTCCGCGAGGCCTGGGCCGACGGCACCATCCGTGCGGCCCTGCTCACGTCGGCCAGCACGGTCCGCGAGCTCGCCGCCCGACTGGGCCCGCCGCCCACCAGCACCCTGATGATCGGCATCGGCCCGTCCACCGCCGCCGAGGCCGCCCGCCTGGGCCTCCCGCTCGCCGGCGTCGCGACCGAGCAGACGATGCTCGGCATGGTCGACGCCCTGACCCGCGCGGTCGTCACCGTCCTGCCGGGCCCGATCCCCAGCCCCGAGGAGCTCTGATGTCGGACGCACGCCGCATCCGCCCCCGCCGCCTGCGCGCCACCCCGGCGCTGCGCCGGCTGACCGCGGAGACCCGCCTGGACGCCGCGCAGCTGGTGCTGCCGGTGTTCGTCAAGGAGGGGCTCACCGAGCCGCGGGAGATCAGCTCGATGCCGGGCGTCCTCCAGCACACGCGCGACTCGCTGCGCAAGGCGGTCGCCGAGGCCGCCGGCGCGGGCCTCGGCGGCGTCATGCTCTTCGCCATCCCCACCGTGCGGGACGCGGTCGGCTCGCAGGCCACCGACCCCGACGGGATCCTCAATCTCGCGATCGCGGACACGATCGCCGAGGTGGGCGACGCGCTCGTGGTGCAGGCGGACCTCTGCCTCGACGAGTTCACCGACCACGGGCACTGCGGCGTGCTCAGCGCGTCGGGGGCCGTCGACAACGACGCCACCCTGGTCCGGTACGCGGAGATGGCGCTCGCGCAGGCCTCCGCGGGCGCCCACGTCGTCGGGCTGAGCGGCATGATGGACGGCCAGGTCGGGTACGTACGGGACGCCCTGGACGCCGCGGGTCGCGAGGACGTCGCCGTGCTGGCCTACGCCGCCAAGTACGCGTCCGCGTTCTACGGCCCGTTCCGCGACGCCGTCGAGTCGCAGCTCGAGGGCGACCGCCGCACCTACCAGATGGACCCGGCGAACCGCCGCGAGGCCGTCCGCGAGGTGGAGATCGACCTGGCCGAGGGCGCCGACATCGTCATGGTCAAGCCGGCCCTGGCGTACCTCGACATCCTGTCCGACGTGGCCGCGATGTCCACGGTCCCGGTCGCGGCCTACCAGGTGTCGGGGGAGTACGCGATGATCGAGGCCGCCGCCGCGCGAGGCTGGATCGAGCGCAGACGGGCGATCCTCGAGTCCGTGCTCAGCATCCGGCGCGCCGGTGCCGATCACGTACTCACGTACTCTGCGACAGAGCTGGCCGGTTGGCTGGCAGAGGAGATCTGATGAGTGTCACCACCTCGGCAGCGACCGTGAGCTCCGCGAACAGCGCCACAGCGTTCGCGCACGCGCAGGCCGTCATCCCCGGCGGCGTCAACTCTCCCGTGCGGGCCTATGGCAACGTCGGCGGCACGCCTCGATTCCTCGCGTCCGCGCGGGGCGCGTACGTCACCGACGTCGACGGCAACGAGTACGTCGACCTGGTCGGTTCCTGGGGCCCGGCGCTCCTGGGCCACGCGCACCCCGAGGTGGTCGAGGCGGTCCGCGAGGCGGCCGGGCGCGGCCTGAGCTTCGGCGCCCCGACCACCACCGAGATCGAGCTGGTCGACGAGATCCGCTCCCGGATCCCCCCGGCGGAGAAGGTGCGCCTGGTCTCCACGGGCACCGAGGCGACCATGACCGCGCTCCGGCTGGCGCGGGCCTACACGGGCCGCGACCTCGTCGTGAAGTTCGCCGGCTGCTACCACGGCCACGTCGACGCGTTGCTGGCCTCGGCCGGGTCCGGCGTCGCGACGCTGGGCCTGCCCGACTCCGCCGGCGTCTCCGCCGCGGTGGCCGCCGAGACGATCGTCGTCCCGTACAACGACCTCGAGGCCATCGAGGCCGCGTTCCACGAGCACGGCGAGCGCATCGCCGCCGTCATCACCGAGGCCGCCCCCGCCAACATGGGCGTCGTGCCGCCGCTGCCGGGCTTCAACGCCTCGCTGCGCCGCCTGACGCTCGAGCACGGCGCGCTGCTCATCCAGGACGAGGTGCTCACGGGCTTCCGCGTCGGCTACTCCGGCTGGTGGGGGCTCGAGGGCCTGCGCGAGGGCTGGGCGGCCGACCTCTACACGTTCGGCAAGGTCATCGGCGGCGGCCTGCCGGTCGCCGCGGTCGGTGGGCGCCGGGACGTCATGGCGCTGCTGGCCCCCGTCGGCCCCGTCTACCAGGCGGGCACTCTGTCCGGGAACCCGGTGGCGACGGCCGCGGGCCTGGCCACGCTGCGCCTCGCGGACCAGTCGGTGTACGCGACCGTCGACGCCGTCTCCGCGCAGCTGCGTGCCGAGCTGGGTGCCGCGCTGTCCGCGGAGGGCCTCCCGCACGCGATCCAGTGGGCCGGCAACCTGTTCAGCACGTTCTTCGGTGCCGACGCCGCCCTGCACGGCGCCCGCGACTACGACGCCGTCAAGGCCACCGAGTCGTGGCGGTACGCGCCCTTCTTCCACTCGCTGCTCGAGTCCGGGGTCTACGCGCCGCCGTCGCCGTTCGAGGCGTGGTTCGTGTCCGCCGCCCACGACGACGCCGCGGTGGACCGGATCGTCTCCGCCCTGCCGGCCGCCGTCCGCGCCGCCGCCCAGGCGACGGCTCCGACGGAGTAGCTCCGCCGACCTACGGGTTGACCCACGCGTCGTGCCGGGCGGCCAGCTCGTGCACGGTCGGCGGCAGCTCGCCCGAGACCAGACCGGCGAGGGTGACCTGGTCGAGCACGTCGCGGACGCTCACCCGTAGCGCCACCCACACCTCGAGCAGCGCCTGCGCCGACCCGCCGTACTCGAGCGCGGTCGGCCGCTCGTCGCGCACGGTCACCAGTGGTCCGTCGACCGCGCGGATGATGTCAGCGAGCGTGATCTCGTCGGCGGGCCGTGCCAGGCGGTACCCGCCCGAGCGTCCGCGGATGCTGGCGACGACCCCGCCGCGGCGCAGGTCCCCGAGGATCCTCTCGAGGAACGCGACCGGCAGCTGCTGCCCGACCGCCAGGTCGTCGGCGCGCACCGGGTCGCCGTGCGGGGACGCCGCCAGCTCGGCGCACGCCCGCACCGCATAGTCCGCCTTCGCCGAGACCCGCATGCAGCGATTGTGCCCCCCGGCCGCCCACGGAATACCCCCTAGGGGTATCGTGTTGCGAGAGAAGCACCCGCTCGCCGACGAAAGAGGCCCCCATGCACGGCTACACCGACGCCAAGGACGACTACCTCAAGCGTCTGCGCCGCGTCGAGGGGCAGGTCCGCGGCATCGCCCGCATGGTCGACGAGGACGTGTACTGCATCGACATCCTCACGCAGGTCGCCGCCGTCACCAAGGCGCTGCAGGCCGTGAGCATCGGGCTGGTCGAGGACCACCTCGCCCACTGCGTCGTCGACGCCGCCCGCCAGTCCCCCGAGGAGGGCGCGGCGAAGGTCAAGGAAGCCGCCGACGCCATCGCCCGCCTCGTCCGTAGCTGAAGGAGAACCCTCATGAGCACCACCACCACGACGTTCGGCGTCGACGGCATGACCTGCGGCCACTGCGTCTCCGCGGTCACCTCCGAGCTCTCCGCGCTGCCCGGCGTGCAGGACGTCGCCGTCCAGCTGACGGTCGGCGGGTCGTCCACGGTGTCCGTCGTCTCGCAGGCCCCGCTGGCCGACGCCGCGATCGCCGAGGCGGTCGTCGAGGCCGGCTACGCCGTCACCCCGCGGAGGTCCCTGCTGTGACCTCGCAGACCGTCGACCTCGCGATCGAGGGCATGACCTGCGCCTCCTGCGTGGCGCGCGTCGAGAAGAAGCTGAACCGCCTGCCCGGCGTCGAGGCGACGGTGAACCTGCCCCTGGAGTCGGCGCACGTCACGATGACCGACGGGGTCGCGCCGGACACCGAGGCGCTGGTCGCGGCCGTGCGCTCCGCCGGGTACGACGCCACGGTCGTCGGCGCGCGCCCTCAGACCCAGCCGCCGGCGCCGCACGAGCACCGCGGCTCCTCCGCCGAGTTCATGCACCACGACATGGACCCGTTCGAGCACGCACTCTCCGGCCACACGATGGCCCCGGGCCACGACATGGACGCCGACGAGGACACGTCCGCCCCCACCGACGCCCGCGGCACGGAGCTGCGCTCACGCCTGCGGGTCGCCGTCGTGCTGTCCGTCCCCGTGCTGCTGCTGTCGATGATCCCCGCTCTCCAGTTCACCGGCTGGCAGTGGGTCGTCGCGGCCCTCGCGCTGCCGGTGGCCACCTGGGCCGCCTGGCCGTTCCACCGGGCCGCCTTCCGCGCGGCCCGCCACGGCGCCTCGACCATGGACACGCTCGTCTCGATCGGGATCATCGCGGCCACCGGCTGGTCGCTGTGGGCGCTCCTGTTCGGCGGGGCCGGCGAGCTGGGCCTGACGATGACGCCGTCGCTGTGGCCGCGGGCCGAGTCCGGCATGGACGTCCCCGAGCTGTACTTCGAGGTCGCCGCCGTCGTCACCACGTTCCTGCTGGCCGGCCGGTACGCCGAGCACCGCTCCCGCCGCCGCGCCGGCGACGCCCTGCGCGCGCTGCTCGACCTGGGCGCCAAGGACGTGGCGCTGCTGGTCGGCGGCGTGGAGCAGCGCGTGCCGGTCGACCGCCTGGTCGTCGGCGACGAGTTCGCCGTCCGCCCCGGCGAGAAGGTCGCCACCGACGGAGTGGTCGTGCGCGGCACCTCCGCCCTGGACACCTCGCTGCTCACCGGCGAGCCGGTCCCGGTCGACGTCGGCCCCGGCGACGAGGTCACCGGCGCGACCCTCAACACGTCCGGCGCGCTGGTCGTGCGGGCCACCCGCGTCGGGTCGGAGACGCGCCTGGCGCAGATCGGCCGGCTCGTCGCCACCGCCCAGACCGGCAAGGCCCCCGTGCAGCGCCTGGCCGACCGGATCTCCGCGATCTTCGTGCCGATCGTGCTGGTGCTCGCCGTGGGTACGCTCGCCGGCTGGCTGCTCACCGGGGCGAGCGTCCAGGCCGCGTTCACCGCCGCCGTCGCCGTCCTGATCATCGCGTGCCCCTGCGCCCTCGGGCTGGCGACGCCGACGGCGCTGCTGGTCGGCACCGGCCGCGGGGCTCAGCTGGGCATCCTCATCAAGGGCCCGGAGGTCCTCGAACAGACCCGCACGGTCGACACGGTCGTGCTCGACAAGACGGGCACCGTGACCGAGGGCCGGATGGCGCTGGTCGACGTGATCGGCGTCGACGAGGTCCTGCGCTACGCCGCCGCCGTCGAGCAGCTGGCCGAGCACCCGATCGGTCGGGCCATCGCCGCGGCCGGTGCCGGTGCGGGGGGGCCGACCGGCGCCGACGGCGTGGTCATCGGCGCCGACCAGGTGCACGACTTCCGCGCCGAGGCCGGTCACGGCGTCTCCGGCGTCGTCCGCACCGCCCACTCCGGCGTCGGCCTGGGGCGGCGCGTGCTCGTCGGCCGCCCGGCGTGGCTGCGGGCCCAGGGCATCGACCCGACCTCGTTCGAGGGCCCGTTCGCTGCCGCCGAGGCCGACGGCGCGACCGCTGTCCTGGTCGCGTGGGACGGCTCGTCCCGCGGCGTCCTCGTCCTGCGCGACCCGGTCAAGGCCACCTCCGCGCAGGCGGTCGCCGAGCTGCGCGCCCTGGGCCTGCGCCCGGTGCTCCTCACCGGCGACAACGAGGGCGCCGCCCGCGCGGCCGCGCGGTCGGTGGGCATCCCCGAGGCCGACGTCGTCGCCCACGTCCTGCCCGCCGACAAGGTCGCCGTCGTCGCACGGCTCCAGCAGGACGGCGCGCGCGTCGCGATGGTCGGCGACGGGGTCAACGACGCGGCCGCCCTGGCCACCGCCGACCTCGGCCTCGCCATGGGCACCGGCACCGACGTCGCCATCGAGGCGGCCGACATCACACTGGTACGCGGCGACCTCCGCTCCGCCGGCGACGCCATCCGCCTGTCCCGTCGGACCCTGCGGGTGATCAAGCAGAACCTGTTCTGGGCGTTCGCCTACAACGTCGCCGCGATCCCGCTGGCCGCCCTCGGCCTGCTCAACCCGATGATCGCGGGCGCGGCCATGGCGTTCTCCTCGGTCCTCGTCGTCGGCAACTCGCTGCGCCTGCGCCGCTTCGCCTGACGGTTCGCCTGGCGTCGAGCCCGCCCGGGGTCAGTGGAACCGGCGGCCCTCGTCGCGCCGGTACGCCGTCACCGCCATGGCCGCGAACAGCACCGTCCACGCGAGGATCACCAGCACCGCGTAGCCGTACGCGGGGTAGCCGGTCACGGCCTGCACGGCCAGGTCGCGGGCCGCCCGCGACGGCAGGAGCTTCGAGATCGCGTCGAGCCACGCGGGGAACGCCTCGGGCGGCAGGAAGAGGCCGCCGGCGAACGCGAGCGGGAACAGCGTCGCCTGCACCACGGCGATCGCCGCCTTCGAGCTCAACCGGTACCCGATCGCCAGCCCGAGCAGCAGGAACGGGACGGCCACGGCGGGCACCATGACGATCGCGGCGAGCGCCTGCGACGGTGTCACGGTCGCGGCCGTCGCGACTGCCCCGAGCAGCACGAGCGGGACGAGCGCGAGGTAGGACCAGAGGACGCCGTTGAGCACGCGGCCCACCAGCCGAGGCCCGGCGCCGGCCGGCAGCGTGCGAAGGAACGGGTCGAACGGCAGCGCGCGGTCCTCGGAGACGCCGACGCCGAAGGAGAACAGGCACGTCGACATCACGGCGAACACCCCGAGCTGCGCGATCGCGGCCGTGGCGATCCCGGGGTCGTCGGCCACCGCCCGCTGCGGGATGACGAAGAACAGCAGCGCCAGCGACGGGAACAGCAGGTTGCCGATGACCGCGATGGGGATCCGGATGGTCTCCAGGAACTGGAACCGGGCGTGCACCACGGCCAGCGCCCAGAAGGGCCGCGGGGTCAGCGTGGCGGTGCTCATCGGACGACCTCCTGCTCGCGGGACTCGTGCGTCAGGGCGAGGAACGCCTCCTCGAGCGAGGCGCCACGCATCTCGAGGCCGTGGAACGGCACGTCCTCGACGACGAGCGCGCGCACCAGCCGGTCGGCGTCGCTCGCCAGGACCGTCCACCGCCCGTCCGGACCCTGCTCCGCGCTCTGCGCGCCGGGCAGCCGCGCGAGGTCGACGTCCGACGACGGCGGGAGCGAGAGGATCACGCGGCGCAGGGCCACCAGGCCGAGCACCGACCCCAGGCTGTCGTCGGCAAGCACGCGACCCCCGCCGATGACCACGACGCGGTCGGCCAGCGCCTCGATCTCCTCGAGGTAGTGGCTGGTCAGCAGCACGGTCGCGCCGTCGGCGTGGTAGTCGCGCAGCGCCTGCCACAGGATGTGCCGCGCCTCGACGTCCAGCCCGGTGGTCGGCTCGTCCAGCAGCACCAGCCGTGGTCTTCCGACGAGCGCGAGGGCCACCGCCAGCCGCCGCTTCTGCCCGCCCGACAAGCCGCCGGTCTGCCGCCCGACCAGGTCCTCGAGCCCGAACCGCGCGAGCACCTCGCCCCGCGTCATGGGCGCCGGATAGTGCTTCGCGACGAGGTCGACCACCTCTCCGACCGTCAGCGTCGGCGGCAGGCCCGTCTCCTGGGGTGTGGTCCCGAGCCCGATCCGCGACGACGCCCTGCGCGGGTCGCCGCCGAACAGCCGGACCTCGCCGGAGTCCTGCTTCCGCAGCCCGCTGACCAGGCTGAGCAGCGTGGTCTTGCCGGCGCCGTTGGGCCCGAGCAGCCCGACCAGCTCACCCTCGCCGACCGTCAGCGACACGTCGTCCAGCGCTCTGACCGGCCCGAACGTCCGGGTCACCCCGACCAGCTCCACGACGGCGGTCACGACGCACCGTCCAGCAGCGCGCGCAGCGACCGTGTGTACCTCTCGAACGCCGACCGCCCGGTGAGCGTGAGTGCCACGTAGGTGGCCGGTGTCCGTCCCTCGTGCGTCTTGGTGATCGTCACGTAGTCCGCCTCCTCGAGCCGACGTAGGTGGGTCGACAGGTTCCCTGCCGTCATGTCCAGCAGCTTCTGCAGCCGCGGGAACGCGATGCGGTCGTGGGCGCCCAGCGCCGCCAGGGTCGCCACCACGCGGAGGCGGGCCTGCGCGTGGATGACCGGGTCGAGCTCGACCTCAGGCACGGGCCTTCTCCACCGCCGCGAGGACGAGCATCCCGCCGCCGCCGGCCGCCGCCATCACCAGGTACGAGCCGGGCAGCCCGGCGATCGCCGCCGCGGCCCCGACCAGCGCGATCCACCCGCCGAGCACGTACATGCCCGTCGACCGCCAGAGGATTCCCCCCGCGAGGTACAGCAGGCCGACCACCAGCGCCGCGATCGCGTTGGCCGCCAGCGCGATGACCTCGCCCGACGCCCCGGCCTGCGCCAGCCCGCCGACGATCATGCTCTGTGCGAGGAACCCGATCGCCCAGGCCCACCCGAGCATCGCCCCCTGCCGCGCGCTCGCTCCGGCGATGCCCCGCGTCCGCCGCGTGATGTGCACGATCGTCACGACGAGCGCGAGCACCCCGCCGCCGATCGCGATCGCCCCGGCCAGGACCGACGGGGTGTCGTCGTCGCGCGCGGTGAGCCACATCGCCCCGTACCCGACCAGCCAGACCGCGCCCCACACGCCGAACAGCAGCGCGCTCGACGGCCGCACGTCGCCGGCCCGGGTCCGCTGCGCCGCGATGATCGCGAGCGCATCCGCGAGCGCAGGCGCGTCGTCGACCCCCGCCGCCCCGCCCCCGGACTCCGCCGCGGCGCCGGTCCCGGGCACTCCCGCGGGCTTCTCGGCATCTCGCGGCTCATCGATCGACATCGGACAACCCCCTACTTTGCATCACAAACTAGTTTGCCGACTCCTTCTCCGCAAGACCCACCCGGCCGCCGCACCTCCGTCGCCGAGCGCGGCCCCCGTTGCCGAGCGCGGCCCCCCGTTGCCGAGCGCGGGCCGTCGTCGCCGAGCGCGCCCGCCACGGGTACGCCGTCGGCGACGGGAAGGCGCGCTCGGCAACGGACGAGCGCGCTCGCGGCAGGCCGGGCGCGCTCGCGCGGTCCGACCGTCCGGTCGGGGCGGCCCCAGCCGGCGTCCAGGTGGCGTCCAGCGTTCCGGCCTACGCTGCGCCCATGACAGCGCCGACGCCGACGCCCGACGACGCGAGCCCGGACGGTCCCGCGCGGGGCGGGCTCGTCGCCGAGGCCCCCCGCGACACCGAGCGGACCACCGCCCCACCGCCGGGCGACCGGGCCTACCGCCGCCGGATCACGACCGAGATCTGGATCGTCCTCGGCCTGTCGCTGGGCCGGTCCGGGCTGTATGCGGTGGTCAACATCATCGACCGGCTCACGGCCGGGCCGCCGCTGGGCGACCAGACGACGACGCTCAACCCGAGCCGCTCGCCCCGGCCGTGGCTGGACCTCACCTACCAGCTGCTGCAGGTCGGGTTCGCGCTGGTGCCCGTCGCGCTGGCGCTGTACCTGCTGTCGGCGAACGGGAAGTCGGCGGTCCGGCGCATCGGGCTGACGTTCACGCGGCCGTGGCGTGACCTGGGTGTCGGCGTGGGGCTCGCCGCGCTGATCGGCATCCCCGGGCTCGGGCTGTACGCGATCGCCCGCGCGATGGGCCTGGCGGTCCAGGTGCAGGCGTCGGCGCTCAACGCGGCGTGGTGGACCATCCCCGTGCTGATCCTCGCGGCGCTGCAGAACGCGCTGCTGGAGGAGGTCATCGTCGTCGGATACCTGATGGAGCGGCTGCGCGAGCTGCGCTGGAGCGCACCGGCGATCGTCGTCGCCAGTGCGCTCCTGCGCGGCTCGTACCACCTGTACCAGGGCTGGGGCGCGTTCGCGGGGAACGCGATCATGGGCCTGGTGTTCGCCGAGTACTACCGCCGTCGGCGACGGGTCATGCCGCTGGTGGTCGCGCACACGATCATGGACATGGTCGTGTTCATCGGCTACGCCCTGGTCCCCGCCGCCTGGATCGCGGCGCTGGGCCTCAACTAGCTAGACGGTCGAGGAGCTGGTCCCGAGGTCCTTGGCCAGCTGCTTGGTGGCGAACCCGCTCACCACCAGCACGACGCCGGCGACGAAGGCGAAGAGCCCCAGCACCACGACGACGACCTTGACGATGGTCTGCGGGTGCGTGAAGAGCAGCAGGCTGAACAGGAACGACAGCAGCCCGAACGTGAGCACCCAGTACCAGCCGATGTCCCGCGCCCGGTACAGCACGACCGACGCGATGATGGCGAGCACGCCGATCAGGAGGATCCAGGCCGCGATCAGGTAGTAGAGGATCTGCGCGGTCTCCGGGGTCCAGACCACGACGACGATGCCGAGCACGAGCCCGACGATGCCGGACAGCAGGAACCAGCCGGCGCCGGGTTCGCTGCGGTTGCCGAACCACTGGGCGATGGTGATCAGGCCGTCCAGGATCACGAAGATCCCGAAGATCCACACGAGCGCGGTCACCGACCACAGCGGCTGCACGAGCATCAGCAGGCCGAGGATCAGCAGCACCACGCCACGCAGGACCGGCAGCCACCAGACACGGCGGAGCGCGGTGGAGACGTCGGCGGCGGTCAGGTCGTCGGACATCGGGGCCTCCACGGGTAGGTCGGGTCGAGGGAACGCCCCCTCGCGCGCTCACGGTAGTGGACGATCCCGACACAGCGCTCGAACGCGCGCATGTGCGTCGGACCAGGTCAGAGAACCGTGACGAGCGCAACGAGACGGGCGGCTCGCCCTGCCGGGTCCGGACAGCCACGCTGCCTAGACTCGCCCCTATGTCCGCGACGCCCGCCAGTCGCGCGGCGGCCGTCGCCGCTGCGCCCGCGGACGACGACGCGCCCGTCGAGCCCCGGCCGACGGAGGCGTCCGTCGCGATCGACGACGTCCCGACCGTCCGGGTGCACCACCCGAGCGACCTGCTGGGCACCATCCTGTCGGCGCTCGGCATCGCGCTCGTGCTGGTGCTCGCGACCTACGCGCACAACACGACGACGGGCGTCGCCGAGGACGTCCAGGGGTTCGCCAACCTCCTGCAGCAGATCCTGTTCGTGCCCGTCCGGGTGCTCGAGGGGTTCGTCATCCTCGCGGTCCCCCTCGCCGTCGTCACCGAGCTCGCGTTCCGGAGGCTCGGCCGCCAGATCATCGACGGCCTGCTCGCGGCGTTCGCGGCGCTGGTCCTCAACGAGGCGGCGCTGTGGGCCATCGAGACGTTCGGCTCCGACGAGCTGGTGATCGGCATGTCGATCCGCTCCGGCGGCGAGTGGGTGGTCACCCTGCCCGCGTACGTCGCGCTGCTGGTCGGGCTGCTCACCGTCGTCGGGCCCCGCGGGCGCCGGCGCACCGTCAAGTGGTCGTGGAACCTGCTGTGGATCGCGATCGGCGTGCTGCTCATCACCGCCGGCGTCTCGCTGCCGGGCCTCGTGGTGTCGTTCCTGGTCGGGCGCGTGACCGGCCTGGGCGTGCGGTACCTGTCCGGCGTGCAGTCCGAGCGGGCGTACGGCTCGAGCCTGGTCGCCGGTGTCCGCCGAGCGGGCTTCGAGCCGGCCCGCCTCAGCCGGGTCGCCGACGAGACCACCGGCACGTCCCAGCTGGACGGCGACTCCGCGGCCCGGGCGCTGACCCGCTCCACCGACCACCGCGTGTACGAGCTCACGACCGACTCCGGTGACGAGCTCGACCTGGTCGTCATCGACGGCGACCGGCAGGTGGTCGGCATGCTCTCGCGTCTGTGGCGGTCGCTGCGGATGCGCGGGATCGAGGGCCGGTCCGTGGTGTCGCTGCGTCAGGCCGCCGAGCGCTCCGCCCTGCTGGCCTACGCGGCCCGCGCGGCCGGCGTCCGCACGCCGAAGCTGCTCAGCATCGCCGAGGCCGACGACTCCATGCTCCTGGTGCAGGAACGCCCCGGCCACGCCGTGCCGCTGGGGGACCTCGACCCGGAGGCGCTCACCGACGAGGTGCTCCGGGAGATCTGGGCGCAGCTGCAGCTCGCGCACGACGCCGGCATCGCCCACCGCTCCCTGACCAGCGACGTCCTGCTCGTCGAGACCGCTGTCGGCAGCCCCTTCGTCTGGCTGACCAGCTGGGAGCAGGGCGACGTCGCCTCGTCCGAGCTGGCCCGCCGCATGGACGTCACGCAGCTCGTCGCGCTGCTCGCCTTGCGGGTCGGCGCCACCCGTGCGCTCGACTCCGCGGTCGCCGTGCTGCCCGGCACGCACATCGCGGAGATCGGCCCGCTCCTGCAGACCATCACGCTCCCGCGCCTGACCCGCGACGAGATGCGCGCGAACAAGAAGGTGCTCGCGGAGCTGCGGTCGGCCCTCGTCGACCGGCTGCCCGAGGCCGACGTCGAGCCGCAGCAGCTGGTCCGGTTCGGCGCCCGCATGGTGCTGACCATCGTCGTGCCGATCATCGCCATCGTCTTCGTCATCACGAGCATCAACGTCGAGGAGATCACCTCGGCGCTCGCGGCCGGCGACTGGCGCTGGACCGTCGTCGCCTTCGTGCTCGGGCTGATCACGCTCGTCGGCGCAGCCCTGTCGTTCGTCGCGTTCTCCCCGGTCAAGCTGCCGCTCTGGCGGGCCACACTGGTGCAGACCGCCGCCACGTTCGTCGGTCTCGCCGCCCCGGCCGGCATCGGCCCGGCCGCCCTGAACCTGCGGATGCTCCAGCGGCGCGGGGTGTCGACGACCCTGTCGGCCGCGACGGTCGCCCTGGTCCAGGTCAGCCAGTTCGTCGTGACCCTGGGCCTGCTTCTGGTGCTGACCATCGCGTCGGGGAACTCGGAGTCCGCGCTGCCGATCTCGCCGGCCGTCCTGCTGGTCATCGGCATCGTCGCCGCGCTGGTCGCCTCCGGGCTGCTGGTGCCCAAGGTCCGCCAGTGGGTGCTCGCCAAGACGATGCCGACCCTGCGTCAGACGTGGCCGCGGCTCATCGAGGTGCTCGGCCAGCCGTGGCGCCTGGCGCTGGCGTTCGGTGGCAACCTGCTCATGACGCTCGGCTTCATCTTCGCGTTCGACGCCAGCCTTGCCGCGTTCGGGCAGTCCGCCAGCCTGATCCAGGTGGCGCTGGTCTACCTGGCCGGCAACACGGCCGGCGCGCTGGTGCCGACGCCCGGCGGCATGGGCACGATCGAGCTGGCCCTGGCCGGCACGCTCACCAGCATCACCGGCATCAACCCCGGTATCGCCACGTCGATCGCGGTGCTCTTCCGTGTGGCCACGTACTGGTTGCGGATCCCGCTCGGCTGGGCGGCGATGCGCTACCTGCAGAAGACCGGCGAGCTGTAGAGACACCTCCGGGCCGGCACCTGTGCGGTACCGGCCCGGAGGGTGTCGCCGTCGGTCAGGCGAGCGCCTTGGCCTTGAGGGCCGCGTACTCGTCTGCGTCGATCGCGCCAGAGTCCAGGAGCTGCTTCGCGTCGGAGATGTGCTCGGCGGGGGACTTCGCCGCTGCCACGTCGCGGATGTAGGCGTCCGTCTCCGACTTCGCCTGCTGGACCGCCGCCACCTGCCGCTCGGCCATGCCCCTGCCGCGAGCGATCACGTAGATCAGTGCCACCAGGAACGGCACGGCGATCAACCCGATGATCCACAGGGCCTTCCACCACCCGCTGAGCGCGTGGTCGCGGAAGAGGTCCCCGATGATCTGGAAGAGGATGACGAGGTAGGCGAAGAACAGGAACCACCAGATCAGCAGCCAGAACCACTGCGCAAAGCTGTTCATGCGACCTTCTCTCGACTGCGGCCGACCCCAGTGGCAGGCCCGCTTGTGGTGAGGTTAACGGACAATCCGTGCATCGCGAACACAGGTCTCGCCGCTGACCTGCAGAATCACAGAACCCCCCGGACCGTGGAGGTCAGAGGGGTTCTGTGAAGTACGACGTTCTCAGGCGGCAGCGTTCTCACGCTGCGCCGGCACCGACTCGATCATGCTGCGGCGAGCAGCAAGTCCCGCCCACGCCTGCAGGCGCGGAGCCGGGAAAGCCGGGGTGAGGTTGATGGCGGTCTCGGACGGGTCTACTGAGTACCCACGCTGGTCCATGACACTGTCCTGTCTGTTCGGTAGCCCGGCTGACCCTGTAGGTCCCGTGGCTTTGCGTCCCCTCCTTGCAGAGGGTTTGCCGTTTTCGCTGACAAGTCAGACATTAGAGCAACATGAGAGGTCGTGGAAGCGTGTCAACGGCACCAAAATCGGACATTCGTCCATTTCACCCACATGGCCGTATCTGACGGCGCACGCCCCGCTCATCTTCGTGCTCACCCGAACGTGAACGAGAAGACCTGGAGCCCCTCCGAGGCGGTCAGCTCGACCGAGCCCTTCTGCAGCGACTGGCTGCTGACCAGCCGATACGCCTTCGGGGAGCCGTCGACGGTGACATCGACCTGGTCCACGACCGTCCCGTCGCCGTCGCGCACCGTCGCCGTGACCGTCCCCGTGCCACCGATGACTGCCTGGACCACCGTGGCGTGATATCGCAGGCGCAGGGTCGCGTCCGGCCCCGCCGTGGCCCCCTGGTAGTCGGTGGTCCACGTCCCGCCGAACGCGACGGTGTCGGGCGCCTGCCTCGCCGGGACCGCGTACGTCGCCATGCCCTCCCGGTAGTCGCCCGCCACGTTGGTGTGCTTGCTCACCGAGAGGAACGTCTCCGGCGTGACGTCACCGGAGGGCGTGGTGTCGTCCACCTGCGTCCGCGCCGGGAGCCGCACGCTGGGATCCGCCGCCGTCAGCAGGTCGCGGATCAGCGTCTCGGTCTGCGCGTACCCGCCCTCCCCCTGCGAGACCTGCCGGATCCGGCCGTCGGCGTCGATCAGGTAGTGCGCCGGCCAGAACCGGTTCCGGTACGCGGTCCACGTGGCGTAGGAGTTGTCCTGCGCCACCGGGTACGTGATGCCGAGCCGCTGCGCACCGTCCTGGACGTTGCGGGTCTCGCGCTCGAACGCGTACTCGGGCGTGTGCACGCCGATCACCACGAGGCCGTCGTCCTTGTAGGCCTGGTCCCAGGCGGTCACGTGCGGGACCGAGCGCTGGCAGTTGATGCAGGAGTACGCCCAGAAGTCGAGCAGCACCACCTTGCCCTTGAGGTCGGCGAGGTCGACCGGGGCGCCGTCCGGGGTGTTGAACCATGTGTCGATGCCGCGGATCGCCGGCGCCGGCCCGCAGTCCTCCAGCGTCGCCGAGTTGTTGGTGCAGGCGGCCAGCTGCCGGTTCTCGTCGGTCACCAGCCCGCCGAGGCTGAGCTGCTCCTGGACCGTCTCGTTCGCGGCGACCTGGGACTGCAGCGCGTCCGTGTACCCGGGCAGCGCGCGCTGGATCGCGTCCGTCAGGTTGAACGCCAGCGCCAGGGCCAGCGCGATCATGAGCGCGCCGCCCGCCGCACGGATGCCGCGCTGGTGGGTGCGGAACGCGGCGATGCGCTCGGCGACCCGGCGACCCGCGAGCGCGAGGACCAGCAACGGGATCGCGGCACCCAGCGCGAACGCCACGGTCAGGACGATCGTGCTGACGCCGACGGCCCCCGTCGCGCCCGCCACCGTGATCGCAGCGAGCACGGGGCCCGCGCACGGCACGTAGACGGCACCCAGCCCCAGGCCCAGCACGAAGCCGCCGCGTCCGGCGCCGGGGGCGCGCGTGGGGGTCAGCCGCTGGAACGGCCGCTCGAGGATCTCCTCGAACCTCGGCACCAGCAGCCCGAGGCCCAGCAGCGCCAGCACCACGATGCCCGCCCAGCGCAGCAGGTCCTGCGGCAGGCCGAGCAGGTTGAGCAGCACCGTGCCGACGAGCGTGACCATCGTGAAGCTGGTGACCAGCCCGAGGATCACGAGGTACGGCCGACGTGCCGACGCGCGGTCGCGGGTGGGTGCCGGAGCCTCCAGGGTCGCGACGCCGCCGGGCACCCACGCGGTCGGTCCCGAGAGGAACGCCGGCTGGGCCATCGCCCCCACCGCGCGTGCCGCCCCCTTGGTGACCGGACTCGAGGCGACCTTGACGGACTTCGGGGTGCGGGCCGCCTCGACGCCGCCCGCGAAGAACACGACGGGCAGCACCGGCAGGATGCACGGCGAGATGCCGGTGATGAGGCCACCGACGAGGCCGATGAGCGCGAGCGTGAGCAGGTCCATGCCGGAGGTTCGACGCGGTGACCTCGGCGGATGGGTGGCCGGAACTCCCCGGCGATCCGACCCATCCGCTCCCCCGGCCGTCCCGAACCCCACCCGAGAGACGACCGGGCGGGCACCCGCCCGGACCACGTTCAAGGGAGAGTCACCATGCGCACCACGCACCGCACCCGCATCGCCGCCGTCCTGCTGGCCGGCGTCACCGGCCTCGCCCTGACGGCCTGCAGCAGCTCGGGCTCGAACGACGACACGGCCGGCTCGGACTCCTCGGCCGCCATGGAGACGCCGATGGACACGCCCATGGCCACCGACGACGCCATGACCGCCGACCCGGCAGCCGACCTCGTCGGCCCCGGCTGTGCCGACTACGCCGCGGCGGTCCCGGACGGCCCCGGCTCGGTCACCGGCATGTCGACCGACCCGGTCGCCGTCGCCGCGTCGAACAACCCCCTGCTGACCACCCTCGTCTCGGCCGTCTCCGGCGAGCTCAACCCGGACGTCAACCTGGTCGACACGCTCGACGGCGGCGAGTTCACGGTGTTCGCGCCCGTCGACGACGCCTTCGCCAAGGTCGACCCGGCCACCATCGAGTCCCTGAAGACGGACAGCGCCACCCTCACCAAGGTCCTCACGTACCACGTGGTGCCCGGCCAGCTGTCGCCCGACATGGTCGTCGGCACCCAGACCACCGTCGAGGGCGGCACGGTCGAGGTGACCGGCTCCGGCGACGACCTGATGGTGAACGGCGCCAAGGTCATCTGCGGTGGCGTCCACACGGCGAACGCCACCGTCTACCTCATCGACTCGGTGCTGATGCCGACGATGTGACGGTCCGGCGGACCGGTCGCTCCGGCGGCCGGCCCGTCTGCGCGCTCCCGGTCGCCCCTGACGGCCGGTGGAGGTGCGGAGCCCCCTCGCAGGGTACGGCGAGGGGGCTCCGTCGCGTCCGGCGACGATGCCCCGGCACGCCCGATCCCACGCGCCCGCCCCCCGCCCGCGCCCGTGAGAACGTCACTTCGCCGTGAGAACGGCAGTTCATAGTGACGTTCTCGCTCCGACGTGACGTTCTCGGGGGGATCACGAGGTACCGCGCGCGGGTCGGTGTCGCGGCGGCGAGGGGTCAGGTGGCGGAGAGGACGACCAGCGGGGTCGTCGTCGGCTGGTCGGAGCCGCCGGCCGGTTCGACCGTGACCGCCAGGGCGTCGCCGGACGAGAAGTCGTCGGCGAGCTGGCGGGCGGTCCCGGCGTCGTCGGCGAGCACGCCGGCCGAGGCCGCCTGGTCGCCGCTGACCACCCAGAGCTGGTAGACGTGGTCGGCGCCCGGGTCGGGCAGGCCGGCCGCGCTGAACAGCGCCGCCTCGTCGGTGAGGATCGCGGTCGCGACGCCACCGCCCGTCATGTCGCCGTGGACGACGACGGCAGACGGGTCGGTGAGCAGGTCCGCGAGCGCCTGCTGCTGCTGCTCGAGCTGGTCCGCCCGGTGGGCCTGCTGGATCGCGAGCGCGGTGGGCACGGCGGCGCCGATCACGACGGCCGCGGCGACGGCGAGCCATCGCACGGGAGCACGGCGCCGGCGGTCCGCGAGGTCCGGGACCTCCGGACGCGTCTCGTCGGCGGCAGCGGGGACCCCGTCCGTCGTCGCGACGTGCCGCGGGCCGCTGAGGGGGCCGAGCTGGGGCGTGCCGACGACCGCGGCGAGGACCGATGCGCGCAGCGCGGCCGGGGGGTCGCCGGCGACGGCCTCGCCGAGGGTGGCCGCGACCTCCACCAGCTGGGCGAGCTCGGCGGCCGCCGACGGGTCGCTGGCGACGAGCTGCTCGACGAGCTCGCGCTCGTCCGGGTCGACCGCGTCCAGGGCGTAGGCGCCGAGCAGGGAGCGGACCTCGTCGTCGGTCATGCGGCCACCCCCAGGCAGTCGCGCAGGCGGATCAGACCGTCCCGGATCCGCGTCTTCACGGTGGGCAGCGGCGCCGCGAGCTCGTCGGCGACCTCACGGTAGGTCCGGCCGCCGTAGTACGCGAGCACCACCGCCTGCTTCTGGGTGGGCGTCAGCGAGCCGAGGCAGTCACGCACCCGGACCTGCTCGAGGGCGGACTCGACCTCGTCGACCACGACGTCGTGCTCCCGCTCGGTGCTCTGGTCGAGGACCCGCTGGTCGCGGTCGCGCTGGGCCTGCACGGAGCGCACACGGTCGACGGCCCGCCGGTGGGCGAGCGTCAGGGCCCAGGTGCGGGCCGAGCCGCGCGCGGAGTCGTACCGCGCGGCGGTGCGCCAGACCTCGACCCAGACCTCCTGCGCGACCTCCGCGGCGTGGTCGGGGTCCCGCAGGACGCCGAGGCAGGTGCCGAAGACCCCGCGGCCGAGGGCGTCGTACAACGCGGCGAACGCGACGTCGTCGCCCTGCGCCACGTCCGAGAGCAGGGCCTCGGCCGAGCGGGGCGCGTCAGCCTCGTCCGGTCCGCGGTCCACGCGGGCCAGTGTGCCCCAGCACGCAGCGGCCCGCCGCTCGGCAGGTGCGAGCTGCCGCGATGGAGCGAAGAGCTGAGGCTGGGACATCGGATCCGTCGTCCGTCGTGCGAGTGGGTCACCGAGGGTTCGGTGCGGACGTGTCCCCGGATGGCTCTCGGGCCGGACCGGTGTCGGCGAGCCTGAACAGCAGCTGCGTCTCCCAGCCGGTCATGTCGGGCTCGACCCGCGGGTCCGACAGCTGCAGCTCGAGCCGGCAGCCCCAGGCGTCGCCCTCCGGGGTGCTCCATCGGTCGAGCTCGAGCCCTTCGGCCTCGGCCCAGGCGAGCACCGAGGCGGTGACCTGGACCAGCTCCTCGGGCGGCCCGACGTGGCTGGTGAGCACGTACCGGCCGGCCGGGAGGACGCCCGGCACGACGTCGCCGTCGGCCCAGTGGACGGACTCCGCCAGCGGCACCCCGGCCTCGACGACCATGCCGCGGTCCATGTCGATGACGTCGTACCGGAAGAACGGCGGCCCCGCGGGCGTCAGGCTGTGGTCCGCAAGCCAGGCGAACAGGTCGGCGAACCGACCCGCCACCTGCGAGAACGTGCCCGGGGTGACGGTCCGGCTGATGCCCACGTACGGCACCGCCGGTCGGTCCACCAGCACGGGGACCACGGCCGAGCGCTCCATCCGACCCGCCTCCTGCGCCTGAGGCTACGTCCGCCGGATGTGCGGCGCACGGCGTTCAGTGCCGGGAGGTGGGGTCAGGAGGGAGGGGTCAGGAGTGCAGCGCGAGCGCGGCCGCTCGGTGGGCCTCGCGACGACGCTCGTCGGTCTCGTGCTCCAGGCGCTGCCAGTGCTCGACGACGACCACGGGGCGGTCGGTCCGGCGGGGCGTCCTGGTGCGGAGCGCCAGCCGGGGGACAGGGATGCGCACGATGCGCACGTCGTACGTCAGCGCGACCATGTCACGCCTCCTCGGATGCGATGGGCTGCGGTGCGGGTGCGATCGCTCGGGGCGACCGGATCAGGTGCGTCTACCTGGTTGACGAAGCCGGTGGCGTGGGTTCGACACGCAGGTCCGGGTGGCTCGTGGCGAACCACCGCATGAGGCGGGCTCCGGCGGGCCGCGCCGCGACGGCGCGGGAGCGGTCCACGTACGGCTTGAGCAGGGCTCCGATGGCGTCGAGCAGCTGCTCCGACTCCTCCGGCGTGGCCCAGAACGTGTCCTTGGTCATCGAGGCCGGCAAGGGGGTCCCCGCCAGCTCGTCGGCACGGTCGGCCCGCTCGCGCAGGAAGCTGACGAAGCTCTCCGCCTCCTGCTGGACGGTCACCTCCGCCAGCTCGACGACGGCGCGGACCGAGCCGGGGACGGACTCGTCGGGCACGAACTGGGCGCGGACGGCGCTCGGCCGCCACGGGCGCTCGCGCCCCCGCTGCGGCGCAGGCTCGATGAACCCGTACCGGGCGAGGAGCCGCAGGTGGAACGAGCAGTTGGCCACCGACTCGCCGGTGTGCCTGGCGCACTGGGTGGCCGTAGCCTCGCCGACGTCGTCCAGGTACTCGAGGAGCGCGAGCCGCAGCGGGTGGGCCAGCGCGCGGATGCGCTCGGGGTCGCTCCGGCTGGTCCGGGTGTCTGCGCTGCTCTCGTCCTGCGTCATGGCTCGACCCTACGGCGCGCAATGGTCGTTGCGCAAGAGTCATTGCGAAAGAGATGTTGAGGAACATGCCCCGTGGACGACGAAGGCCCCCACCGTCATGGTGGGGGCCTTCGTCGGATCGGGCGGGAGCTAGATCACTTGAACGCGTCCTTCACGTTCTCGCCGGCCTGCTTGATGTTCGCGCTGGCCTGATCCGCCTTGCCTTCTGCTTCGAGACGCTCGTCGTCGGAAACCTTGCCGGCCGCTTCCTTGACCTTGCCCTTGGTTTCTTCCGCAGCGTTGCTGATCTTGTCGTCGAGACCCATCAGAATCACTCCTCTCGGGTTGGCAACACCTCGACGTTAGGACGCGTCCGCCGGCTTCGCATCCGGAGCGACCGCGTCGCGCAGCGCGCCCAGCACCTGCTCCCAGAGCCCGGTCGCGTGCTCCACCTCGTCCTGCGAGCCGTTGCCGTCCTGCTCGAGCGCGACCGTGGTCGAGCCGTCGGCCTCGTCCAGCGTGAACGTCAGGTGGTGGTAGTTCTCGGGCACGTCGGGCTGCCCGCCGAGCGGCGAGTAGTGGGTGTACCGCAGCAGCCGTGGGGGGTCGATCTCGACGATCTCGCCGTGGTCCTGGAACGGCTTGCCGTCCCACTCGCCGTCGAACGTGATGGGGTCGCCGACGACATACGTGCTGGTCACACGCGCGCCGACCATCCAGGTGGCGGTCGGGTCCACGAGCACGGACCAGACCTCCCCGGCGGGAGCGGGGATCTCGACCGTGGCGCGGGCCACGAGGTTCTCAGACATGCGTACCTCCTCGGACGCGGTACAGGTCGGTGAGCGTGAAGATCTCCGACCCGTGGTGGATGAGCTCCCGGTTGACGTGCGCCACCAGGTGGGCGAACGGCGCCTGCCGGTCGATCTCGGTGGCCTGACTGAGGCCGACCGTGAAGATGTCGTCGTCGGACATGGTCGCGATCCGGGCCCGCCAGAGGTCGGCCGTGCGCGTCAGCTCCGCGACCGCCGGCCCGACCTCGCCGGAGTACACGAGCGTGGGCCGACGCGCCGCGTGGGCGCCGAACGTCCAGTCGTACCGTTCCGTGAGCACCTCGGTCAGGTGCGCCACGAGCCACGCGACCGTCCGCGGCCCTGGGTGCTCGACGCCCGGCGCGGGCCACTCGACCACCCAGTCCCCGACCCCGAACGTCCGCGCCGCGGTCGACTCGCCACGGCGTCGCACGCTCAGTGCCCCCGGCGCCGGCTCCCACTGGAACTCGTCCTGGGTCACGGTCTCGAGCCGCTGCCCGAGCTCCCACCAGGAGAACTCGAGCTGCCCGCGCACGACCGCGCGAGGCGTGGGATCGCTGAGGATCGACCAGTCGAAGTCGTCCATCGGGTGCGCCTCCTGGGCGGTCGGGCCAACCCGCACGACCGTACCGACGACCTCCGACACCCGCCCGTCAGGCGGCCGGGCGCTCGGCCTCCGGCGTCTCCTCGCGCAGCCGCGGCTCGGTGCGGCGGTAGGGCGCGAACCCGGCCTTGTCGGCGTAGAACGCTCGGACGACGTCCATGTCGGCCGCGACGTCGCCGGTCAGGTGCAGGGTCGGCCCGAGGCCCGTGGTCATCGTCGTCCGGTCGACGTAGCCCAGTGTCACGGGCAGGCCGGTCGCGCGCGCGATCCGGTAGAAGCCCGACTTCCAGCCGGAGCCGCTGCGGGTGCCCTCCGGGGTCACGACGAGGTAGAAGCGGTCGCCGCCCTGGATGCGGGCGACCAGCTCGTCGACCAGGCCGGCCGGGTCGCGGCGGTCGACGGGGATGCCGCCGAGGCCGCGCATGAGCGGGCCGGCGGGGCCCTTGAACAGCTGGTGCTTGCCGAGCCAGCGGACCTTCAGGTCGGCCTCGCCCGAGATGGCGAGCATGAGGATGAAGTCCCAGTTCGACGTGTGCGGGGCGCCGATCAGCAGGCCTGCCCCGTCCGTGGGCACCCGTTCCGTGCGCAGATCCCAGCGGCTGAGCCGCCAGTAGGCGCGGGCGAGGGTGCGTCGGAGGCTCACCTCTGGACCGTACTTGACCCATCCCGGGAACGGCGCAGCAGCAGCACCGTGACGTCGTCGATCGAGGCCGGGTCGCGGCACTCGCGCAGCACCTGGTCGAGGTCGATCTCCCGGTCCGGGTCGTCCGTGCGGTCCACCAGCCGGCGCAACCGGCGCAGGCCGTCCCGCAGCGAGGTCTGGCGGGAATCGACGACGCCGTCGCTGTAGAGCATCAGCCCCGCGCCCGGCTCGAGCCACAGCGTGCTCGTCGGCACCTCGCCGGAGCCGACGCCCAGCGGACGGTCGATCGCGACCTCCAGGAGCACCGCCGACCCGTCGACCTGCAGGTGCAGAGGACGCGGGTGGCCGGCGACCGACAGGGTCACCTCGCCCGTGCCCACGTCGACCAGCGCCACCACGACCGTCGCCATCTCGTACGGCATGGTCCAGCGCACCACGTGGTCGAGGGCCGCCAGCGTCACGGCCGTCGAGTCGCCGCGCAGCAGGTACGCCCGCAGCGCGTTGCGGATCTGGCCCATCGCGGCGGCCGCGGACAGCCCGTGACCGGCCACGTCGCCGACCACCACCGCCAGCCGGCCGTCGGGGAGCACGAGCGCGTCGTACCAGTCGCCGCCCACCCGTCCACCGGCAGCCGGCTCGTAGCGCGCCTCGACCGACCACCCGTCCGGTGCCGGGAGCGACGCGGGCAGCAGGCTGCGCTGCACCATCTCGGCCGCCCGCACCTGCAGCCGGCTGCGCTCCAGCAGCACCTCGAGCAGGTGCCCCCGCAGCTCCTCCGCCGAGCGCACCTCCCGGTCCGACCACGGCTCGCACTGGCCGCGCACGGTCTCCCGCCACAGGTCGAACGACTTGCGGGGGCTCAGGCGCACGTCGTCGCCCTCGCGCTGCGCGATCGCCTTGTTGTGGGGATCGCCGCCCCAGTCGACGTTGTGCACCGCCTCGTGCCGCAGCCAGACCAGCGCCTGACCGTCCGGCAGCCGCAGCGCCAGGAGCCCGGCCACGTCGGGCAGCGCCGCCGCGAGCTCCGGCTCCTCGGACGCCAGCGCGCCCCGGACCACCACCTCGGCCTGCTGCTCGGCCACCCACGCCAGCAGCGCCGTCGGGTCGGCACGCACGCGCCCGACCGAGTCGACGACCCCGTCGGCCGAGACGACCGCGCCCTGCGCGGGCACCAGATCGAGCAGCGACCCGCCCGTGACCAGCGTCGTCGCGAGGGAGCGGTCCTCGTCGCGGGCGGCGAGCAGGATGCGCGCCTGGGTGCGTCCGGCGCGGATCCGGTCCTCGAGCTCGTCCTCCTCGACGCGCGCGACCAGCCGCAGCGAGAGCGTCGACCCGAGGAACTCCGCCGCGGCGCGCACGCCGTAGGGGGGCTCGTGGGGGCCGGAGTAGTGGTGGCACGCGATGAGCCCCCACAGCCGACCGTTGCGCAGCAGCGAGATCGACATCGAGGCGGCGACGCGCATGTTGCGCAGGTACTCGAGGTGGATGGGGGACACGCTGCGCAGGATCGAGTGCGTGAGGTCCAGCGGCTCGCCCGAGCGCTCGTCGAGACCCGGCACGATCCGTGCGGGCGCGTAGCCGACGTCCGAGATGAGCCGGATCCAGTTCTTCTCGTACAGGGCCCTGGCCTGCGGCGGGATGTCGGTCGCGGGATAGTGCAGGCCGAGGAACGGGTTGAGGTCGGGCCGCATGGCCTCCGCGACGACCTCGCCGTTGTACTCGGGGTCGAAGCGGTAGATCATCACGCGGTCGAAGCCGGTGAGCGCCCGCACCTCGCGCGCGGTGATGTCGTACAGCTGAGCGAGCTCGTGGGTGTGGTTGAGCTGCTCGACCGCGCCGCGCACCGCCTGGTACGTGTTCGGGAACGAGAACGGCCGGGGGCCCGACGCCAGCTCCAGCTCCACGATCAGCAGGGTGTCGTCGTCGACCGCGATGCGGTGCAGCACCGCGTCGAGCTCGAGGTCGCCCTGCGGCGTGGCGCCCGTGACCAGGATCGGGTTGCGCGCCCGCAGGTTGCCCCAGGTGCGGACGTGCAGCTCGATGACGTCGGCCCCCTGCGGCCCCAGCACGTCCGCCAGGGTTCCGCCGAGCACGTCCTCGACCGGGCGACCCAGCACGGCCCCGACGTTCTCCGACGCGTGCCGCACGACGAGGTCCGGCTCCGTCACGGCGAGCAGCACGCCCCGGGGCTGGATGCTGCCCGGGACGTGGATGGGCTCGCGCGCGCAGTTGTCGAGGTCGACCGGCTCGTCGTTCGCCAGGAAGGTCGGCCCGTCCGCCTCCGCCATGCCACCTCCGCCTCGTCGCGAGATCGCCGTGGCGACCACACTCGCACGATCGAGGGCTCCGGTGGGACCTTCCGCACGGATCAGCGGCGCGCAGCGACCGCCGGCAGCGCCGGGGCGATGCGGGACCGGCGGACCAGCTCCCCGGGGACCCGCACCGCGCGGGCCCGGGACGGCATGAACCGCAGGAAGAACCCCACCCGCATGAGCCACGCGACCCAGCCGGTCAGCGGGATCCCGTACAGGTCGGCGACGCCCCGGCCGACCCCGAACGACGCCGCCTGGCCCAGCCCGAGGTAGCGGAAGCGCCGACCGGGCCGGCCCGTCAGCGCGCGGGCCACGTTGCGACCGACGTGGTCGCCGGCCTTGATCGCCCACAGCGCGTTGGCCGTGACGGGCAGGCCGCTGCGCGGGTGCGCGACCGATGCGGCGTCGCCCGCGGCCCACACATCGGGCGCGACGAGCAGCTCCCGGGTCGTCACCAGGCGGCCGCGGTCGTCGCGCGGGAGCGACTCCAGGCCGGGCAGAGCGACCGGTCGCTGGCCGGTGGTCGCCAGGACCACGCGCGTGCCGACGATCGACCCGTCCGACAGGGTCACCGACTCGTCGTCGGCGGCCACCACCCGCACGCCGGTCCGCACGTCGACCCCGAGCCGCGCGAGCTCCGCGGCGCAGCGGGCGGCGAGCCGCGGCTGCTCGTCGTGCAGCGCGGGGACCAGGCGGTCGGCCGACTGCACCAGGACCACGTCCGCGGCGCGGGCCGTCAGGGCGGCGGCGAGCTCGACCCCCGCGAGCCCGCCGCCGACCACGACCACCGGCCCGTCCAGGACGCGCACGTGCTGCAGCAGGTCGGCCAGGTCCCCGGGCCGGCGCAGCGTGAGCGCCTCCCCGTGCAGGCCGTCGAGGGGTTCGCGGCCGCCGGTGCCGACGACGAGCACGTCGTAGCCCAGGCTCTGCTCGGCGTCGCCCGACTCGAACAGCACGCGCCGCGCGACCAGGTCGACCCGCGTGACCCGGGCGTGCAGGACGCGAGCGGCTGGCATGGCCTCGGTCAGCGGCGTCTGCGTGAGCTCGATCGGCAGCAGGCCGGAGACGACCTCGCCGGTGAACCCGTGGAAGTTGTGCACCGTGTCCGCGCTGAGCACGACGATCTCCACGTCGCCGCGCCGCAGCTCGCCGCGCAGCCGCCGCACCAGGGCGGCGTAGGCGTGCAGCGTCACGTACCCGCCGCCGAGCAAGACGACGCGCTTCACCGCGCACCCGCCTCGACGAGCAGCGGCCGACCGAAGCTGGTCGGGGTGGCGGCCGCGAACCCGTGGTGCGCGAACCGCCGCGCGAGGCCGCGGACGTGGGACACGTGGTCGAGGGTCGGGACCCCGGTGGAGAAGTGCCCGCGGTGGCCGGCCAGCCCGAGCAGGAACGTCTCCGCGAAGCACGCGTACGCCTGGCCGCGCGGCAGGCCGATGTTGCCGCCCTTGAGCTCCATGCCGGGGATCGCGACGACCCCGCCGTCCACCACCGTGACGTCGGGCCGGGCGGCGGCGAGGTCCGGCGAGGTGTTGCGGGGCTGGGTCGCGTCGAGCACGAGGGCGCCGGGCGCGAGGTGCTCGGCGCCGAGCAGCGCGTCCGCCGACGCCGTGAGCAGCACCACCGCGTCGCAGGCGCGGACGTCGCGCAGGTCGGTCGACGTCGTCGTCGGCACCCGCGCCCCCACCTCCGCCGCCAGGTTCTCGAGCTTGACCGTGCCGCGTGCCACCAGCAGCAGGGAGTCCACCGACCCGCCCCGGGCCAGCAGCCGGACGAGGGTGGTGCCGACCGACCCCGTCGCCCCGACGACCGCGACGCGACGGTCCGTGGCGCCGGCGAGCAGGTCGAGCAGCTGGTCCTCGACGATCGCCGCCGTGTACGCGTTGCCGTTGGTGACGCCGATGTCGGTCCGGCCCCGCAGCGTCGCGCCGCCCGCCGTGACCGTCGCCGTGAGCGCGCCGAGCCCGACCACCTCCGCGCCGAGGCGGGCGGCGTGGTCGATCGCCCGACCCACGCGCGCCCGTCCCTCGTGCGGGTTGTCCAGCAGGTGCCTCGCGCCGAACGGCACGACCACCACGTGCCCGACCGGCGCCTGGTCCAGCGTCACGCGGGCCAGCGTGTGCGGCGGCAGCGGGAGCGAGCGGACGGCCGTGTCGAGCAGCCCCTCCGGCACGTGGCCGAGCGGGCGCCAGATGCGGGCCAGGTCCTCGCCGAGCCGGGCACGCGGGTGGACCAGGAAGGCGAAGCGTGCGGCGGTGCTCATCGGTGGCTCCCGTGGCTCGAGGTGTGCCCCGAAGGGGCGCCGCGAGAGCTCTCTGATACCGCCGGTACTGGAGCGGGGTCCGTCAGACCTCGTCGCGCCAGGTGTGCTGCGGGTCGTAACCGAGCAGGCGGCGGGCCTTGTCGATGGACAGCAACGTCTCGCGGCCCTCGATCTTTCGGGTGACCGGCACGTCGGGGAAGTACTCGGCGACCAGCTCGGCCGACGGGCGCTCCAGCACGATGTCCGGCGACGCCACGATGAACGCCTCGAACCCGGTGAGGTCGCTCTCGAGCGCGAGCCGGACCGCCAGGGCGCCGTCGCGGGCGTCGATGTAGCCCCAGAGGTTCCAGATGCGGCTGCGGGGGTCGTCGGCGAAGCCCGGGAACGCGGCGTAGTCGGCGACCTCCATGACGTTGGAGAACCGCAGCCCGATCAGCTTGAGCTCGGGGTCCCAGCGCGTGAAGTGCCGCGCCATCTCCTCCTCGACGGCCTTGCCCAGCGAGTACGTGCTCTCGGGGCGGACCGGGTACTCCTCGTCGACAGGGACGTACGGCGGCGGCGTCTCGAACGGCAGCCCGAGGACCGTCTCGCTGGAGGCCCAGACCACGTTCTTGATCCCGGCCCGGCGCGCGGCGCTGAACACGTGGTGGGTGGCGACGACGTTGTTGGCGAAGGTCGCGCCGCTGGGGAGCAGGCCCGGCGCGGGGATCGCGGCGAGGTGCACCACCGCGTCGACGCCGTCGTAACGGTCGTCGATGCCGGTCAGCGCCTCGGTCACCTGCCCCAGGTCCGTGAGGTCCACGCGCGTGAACAGCGCCCTCTGACCGGCCGGCGGGAGGGCGGAGTCGACGTTGACCACGTCGTACCCGTGCTCCGCCAGGTGCTCCACGACCGCACGCCCGAGCTTGCCTGACCCACCGGTGACCACGACGCGACTCATGGCCCCGACGCTATCCCGCGTCGACCCAGGCGTGCTCCGGCGGGAGCAGCGCCTCGAGCGCCGGCCAGATCGCGTCGGGCAGAGGCTCCGAGGCCAGGTCGAGCGTGCGGGCGACGCGTCCGGGGCGGCTCATCCCGACGATCGTCGACGCGATCCGGGGGTCCCGCATCGAGAACTGCAGCGCCGCGGTGCCGAGATCGGTGTGGAAGTCGGAGCACACCCGCCGCATCGCCTCGACGGCGGCCAGCGTCTCGGGCGGCGCAGGACGGTAGCCGTACGTCGTCGGCCCCCCGGCCTGGAACGCCAGGATCCCGCCGCCGTAGATCGCCGCGTTGAGGATGCCCATCCCCTGCCGGACCGCCTCGTCGAGCAGCGGGCCGGCGCTGCGGTCCACCAGGGTCCAGCGGTTGTGCACCAGCAGGACGTCGAAGACGCCCAGGTCCAGGTACTTGGCGATCTCCTGGACCCGCCCGCCCGCCAGGCCGATCGCGCCGACCTCGCCGGCCTCCTTCAGCTGCACCAGCGCCTCGACCGGTCCGCCCGGCGCGGACATCTCCGCGAAGTCGAACGACTCCGGGTCGTGCAGGTGGACCAGGGGCAGGTGGTCCAGGCCCAGGCGCTCGCGGCTCTCCGCGACGGACGCGCGCACGCGGTCGGCGGAGTAGTCGCGGCCGGCCGGGTCGACCTTGGTGGCGATGACGACGCCCTCGGGCACGCCGCCGGCCTCCACCAGCGCCGCGCCGATGCGTCGCTCGCTCTCGCCGTCGCTGTACGCGTTCGAGGTGTCGATGAACCGGATCGGGCTGTCGAGGGCCGCCAGCACCGTCGCGACTCCTTCGTCGGCGGAGACGTCGCGGCCGAACAGAGCGGGCATGCTGCCGAGCGGGCCACCGCCGAGACAGACCGCCGAGACCTGGAGGCCCGTGGGGCCGAGATCGCGGATCCAACCGGGCTGACCGGGTGCGTAGTCGGGCTGCTTCATCCCGCCATCCCACCACGGCGCGGTCCGGGATGTCGGCAGTCAGCCACCGGGCGTGAACGCCACGATCCCGGCGGAGCTCACCCCGAACAGCCGGTGGTCGACCACGGCGATCGTCTCGAGCCCGGACGGCGCCTCCGTGGTCCAGGCGCGCCGGCCGTCGCGCAGGTCGTAGGCCGCGAGGGTCGTGCGTTGCGGGTCGCCGCCGAGGACGATCGCATGGCGGCCGTCGGTGACCAGGTTCCGGCTCCCCTGGCCGGCCGCCCGGACGTGCCAGGCCTCGACCCCGCTCCGCAGGTCGTGCACCTGCAGCGTGCCGTCGATGAGCACGGCGATCCTGCCGTCGGCGAGGACGGTCGTCGTCGTCGCACTCGTCGTCCGCATGGGGATGGTCCACGCGGTCGTGCTCGTCGTGGCGTCGAGGGCGCGCAGGCCGTCGTCGGTCTGGAGCAGCAGCAGGTCGGGCTCCGAGCCGTCGTCGGTGGCGATCCACGCGAGGTAGGACTCGCCGGTCCGCAGGCGCCGACCGGTGTCGAGGTCGAGCAGGACCGCGGAGCCGTCGGCACCCGGCGTCAGGTTGTGCCCGCGCTGCCGCCACACCTCGTCGGTGTCGTAGTCGCCCGATGCCGTCCCGTCGGCTGTGAACAGGTGAGTCGCACCGAGCCAGCCGACGGCGACCCGGTCCCCGAGCAGCCGGACGCCCGCGAAGGCCGACCCGGTCGAGCCGGGTCCGCGCGGGACGGTGGCGCTCCAGCGTTCCGCCCCGGTGGCCGGGTCGAGGCGCGAGACGCGCGACGTGTCGGCATCCGCGGACGTCGTCGAGGCGATCACGACGTCGCCGCCGAGCGCCACGACCGAGGTGTGGTCGGCGACCTGCTCGTCCCGGACGACCGCGCCTGTCGCGACGTCGAAGGTTCGCAGGCGCAGGGCCGTCGGCTCCACCATCGAGGCGCCCCCCGCGTCGTCCTGGCCGGAGCCGAGCGTCCACGACTCCGGCACCAGGCACACGACCACGCTGTCCCCCGGCGCCGAGCAGCTCGTCGGGTCGTCGACGGAGAGGTACGGCGGGTCCCCCAGGTCCGGGGCCGTGGTCAGCGACGCCCTCCAGAGCTGGTCCCCGGTGTCGCCGTCGACCGCCCGCAGCGACTGGCGCAGGTTGGCCGACTGGTCCCACAGGACGAGGACGTCGTCGCGGACCCACGCCCGGCCGGGGATCCCCAGCATGTAGTCGCCCGGGGCCGACCGTGACGCCCACGCCACGGCCGGCGGCCCCGGCATCGGCGCGACCACCGTGGGGAGGGCCGCGAGAGCCGTCGCACGCTCGCGCCCGGCCTGTACCGAGCGGGCGACAGGGAGCGCGATCGCGACGACGAGCGCGACGACCACCGCCCCGGCGAGGACGCGGTGGCGCCGGACCCACCCCAGCCCCCCGCGGACCGCGCCGCGGACGGCGGAGCGGGCACGATCGACGTCGTCGGCGGTCGAGGCCAGGGCGTGGTCGCCGGGCTCGACGAGCTCGACCTGCGCCATGTCGCCGCGGTGCGCCATGCACGGACGCTACCCGCAGCGGCCCGAGGCGACCGTGATCAGAGCACCCGCGCGAGGTCCTCCAACGCCGCCATCGGGTCCGCGCCCACGGGGATCAGCACGGTCGTGGCGACCCCCGCGTCGTGCAGCTCGCCGATCCGCTTCCTCGCCCCGGCCACGGTCCCGACGACCGCGAGCTGGTCGACCCACTCGTCGGGCATCGCGGCCGCGAAGGCCGGGCGGTCGGCCGCCCCGGCGCGCAGGGCGCGGAACTCGTCGGCGAACGGCAGCGGGGCGATGTGCACGTCCCAGTCGGGCTCGCCGATCCACTCCAGAGCGGGCCGGACGGCGTCGCGGGCGGCGGTGGCGGAGTCGTCGACCGCCGCAACGCAGTACGCCACGATGCGGTGCTCCCGCGTGGGGGCGATGTGCCGGAGCGCCTCCGCGACGTACTCGGGGGTCACCGGCTCGGCGAGGATCGTGCCGTCCGCGGACCGGCCCGCGAGCGCGAGCGACTTGGGGCCGCGGACGCCTGCCAGGACCCGCGGCACGGCGTGCGGCGGCGTGTTCAGGTCCACCCCGTGCAGCGTCACGTACCGCCCGTCGGCGTCGACGGATCCCCCGCGCAGCACCGCGCGGACGGCGTCGAGGTGCTCGCCGAGCATGGTCAGCGGGCTCTGCGGCCAGGCGTCCACCTGCCGCATCCAGCCGGGCATCCCGTGCCCGATGCCGATGTCGACCCGGCCCGGGAAGAGGTCCGCGAGCGTCGCGGCCTCCATCGCGGTGAACGCCGCGTTGCGCACGGCGGCGGGCAGGATGCCGATGCCCACCCCGATGTGCTCGGTCATCGCGAGCGCCGCGGCGGCCTGGGCGACGCCACCGCGGAAGAAGCAGTCCTCGACCACCCAGAGCTCGTCGAACCCGAGCGCCTCGGCCCGCTGCGCGAAGGGCTTGAACCGGTCGGCGGGCAGGTCCCGCGGGAGCATGACGCCGACGGCGCGCTCGGTCATCAGATCTCCTTGATCACGCGCGCGGGGTTGCCCACCGCGACGACATTCGCGGGCAGGTCCTTGGTGACGACGGCACCCGCGCCGACGACGGTGTTGTCGCCGATGGTCACGCCCGGGCAGACGATGACGCCGCCGCCGAGCCACACGTTGTTGCCGATGGTGATGGGCTTGGCGGCCTCGAGCTTCGCGCGGCGGGGCTCCGGGTCGACCGGGTGGATCGGGGTGAGCAGCTGGACGTTCGGGCCGATCTTGGTGTCGTCGCCGATGCGGATGTACGCGACGTCGAGCGCGACCAGCCCGAAGTTCACGAACGACCGCGCGCCCAGGTGCAGGTGCACGCCGAGGTCCACGAACAGCGGCGGCCGGATCCAGGAGCCGTCGCCCAGCGAGCCGAGCAGCTCGCGGAGCCGGTCGACGGCGTCGTCGTCCCCGTCCCTGACCGCCTGCGCGAACCGCTCCGCGCGGGCCTGCGCGGCGCTGGTCAGCGCATGGATCTCGGCGTCGGCCTCGTACCAGTCGCCGGCGACCATGCGTGCGTACTGCGTGCGGGTGTCCTCGTCACTCATGCGCCCGACGCTCTCACAGCGTCACCCCTGAGCCGAGCGAAGGAACTGCTCGAGCAGCGGCCCGGCCGTGGTCGAGCCGTACTCGCCGACGTCGACGAAGACGGCCACGGCCAGGTCGCCCTGGATCGCGATCATCCACACGTGGTTCTGCAGGCTGCCGGCGTCGCCGAACTGGGCGGTGCCGGTCTTGGCGGCGACGGGGTCACCGGGCACGTCCTGCAGGAACGCGGCCCCGCCCTCGGTCACGACGGAGCGCATGAGGTCCTGCAGGGTGGCGGCCTCGGCGGCCGTCAGCGGGACGGTGGGCCGAGGGGTCTCGGTCGGCGTGGCGGTCCCGGAGTCGGACGGCTCCGGGCTCGCCGCCCCCTCGACCGGGACCACGAGCCGCGGCACCACGGTCGACCCGTGCGCGACGGACGCGGCGACGGTCGCCATGCCCAGCGGGGAGGCGAGCACCCGGCCCTGGCCGATCATCGACGCGGCGTGGTCCGTGCCGTCCGAGTCGCCGGGGACGTCGCCGAGGAACGCGGGGAACCCCAGCGCCGCGTGCGAGTCCAGGCCCAGCGAGCCCGCGGCGTCGATCAGCGCGTCCTGGTTCGCGGAGTCGCGCGCCGAGATGAAGGCCGTGTTGCACGAGTTGGCGAAGGCGGTCCGCAGCGGGACGGTGCCCAGCTTGTCGGTGGGGTACTCCGGGAAGTTGGAGAAGGTCCGGCCGTCCACGGACACGGTCGCGGGGCAGGTGGTGTCGCTGTCCGGCGTCAGCCCCGACCGCAGCAGGGCCAGGGCGCTGATCACCTTGAACGTGGAGCCCGGCGCGAACTGCCCGAGCGTCGCGGTGGACATCCCCTCGCCGCCGGCGCCGCTGGCCGCGGCGAGCACGTCGCCGGTGGACGGCCTGATCGCCACGATCGCGCTGGCCGGGGTGACCCCGGCGAGCACGTCCTCGGCCGCGTTCTGCAGGCGGACGTCGAGCGTCGTCGTCAGCGGCGTGCCCGGCGTCGGGGGGACGTCGTACAGCTGGCGCGGCGTGGAGCCGTCGGCCTGCGCGGCCGTGATGGTCAGGCCAGGGAGCCCCCGCAGCTGGGCGTCGTACTGGCGCTGCAGGCCGGACAGGCCCGCCAGGTCCCCGGCGGCCACGGCGCCGTCGGACTTCTCGACGATCTCGGCCGTCGCCTCGCCGACCGACCCGAGGATCGGCCGCGCGAACCGGCGGCTGGGCGCGAGCGGCAGCGTGCCGACGACGTCGTTGACCCCCGGCATCGCGGCGAGTGTGAGCACGTCGTAGCCGGGATCGCCGTCCCGGATGGTGATGGCCTCGACGAACGCCTTCTCGCCGGCAGCGGCGACCTTCGCCGCGTACGCGTCGGGGTCCTGCCCGAGCTCGTGGGCGAGGGCCCGGGCTGCCGCGTCCTGGTCGGGCGCGGCGACCCGGGTCTTGTCGATGCCGAGGTGGTGCACGGTGCGCGGCTCGACGATCACTGCGCCGTCGGCGCCGAGGACGTTCGCCCGGTCCGCGCGCGTCCGCTGCACCGTCAGGACCTCGCCCGCCGTGAGGTCGGGGGCCAGCAGGGTCGGCGCCCAGGTGACGTGCCAGACGTCCTTGTCGTCGCGGGTCATCCGCGCGTGCGTCTGGTACGTCCAGTCGGCGTCGCTCTCGTCGACGTCCCACGTGAAGCCGAGCGTCGCCGTCGCGGCGTCCTCGTCCGTCTCGTCCACCGTCGTCGAGACGACGGTGACGGTGGGCTCCCACGGCGCCAGGCCCTCGTACGCGGCAGTGCGCTCGGCGGTCGCGGCGGTGCTGTCGGTCTGGCCGCCGGCGAGCGGCGCCTTGGCGAAGTTGCCGGAGGCGAGCGCGGCCGCCAGGGCCTTCGCGGCCCCCTGCGGTCCGGGCGGGTCGGCCGAGCAGGCCGTGAGCCCCGCGACCACCAGCAGCACGGCCACCCCGCCGCCCGCGAGCCGTCGCCGCGCCACTGCCCGTTCACCTGCGAACGTCATGCTGTCCCCTCGTCGTGCGGCACCGCCGCCGCCCTCTGCTCGAGCAACGCTCCGAGAGCGTGTCATCACCCGGTCGCCTCGCGTGGGCGAACGGTGCAGCCTTCACCTTTCCTCCCCAGAGGACCTCAGCCGAACAGCCCCGCGGGGTCGTACGCCTGCCTCACCCCGGCCAGCCGCTCGGCCGTCGCGGCGTCCCACACCGCCTCGACCCTGCCGCCGAAGTTCGCGTTGAGCTCCACGGCCGTCCACGGCTGCACCGCGTCCGCGAGCGCCTGCGCCGCCACGGGCACGGTCGTCCCGAACTGCGTGGGGTCACCGGCGACCACGCCGAGGGTGAAGGCGGCCTGCCGCCCCGCGACGGCCGAGCCACCGGGGACGTCGACGTTCGCGGGGCCCGCCACGTGCCGCAGCTCGGAGGCGACGAACGGGTGGTGCGTCCCGGGCCCCACCTGACCGAGCACCGCCGTCGCCAGGTCGTCGTCGGCGTGGGTGAGCATGAATCCCCGCACCCAGCTGGGCCCGGGGTCGGTGGGGTCGTTGTGGATCTCCCTCGCGCGGGCGACCGGCAGCACGGCCACGGTGTCGGCCAGCGTCGGCGCGAGCGCCCTCAGGGGTGCCGCCACCGACTCGCCGACAGAGGCGTCCCCGGGCCGGGCGAACCGCAGCACCAGCACGGTCCGGCCCCGCAGGAACGGGGGCACCGCCTCGAACGGCGGGAAGCCGATGATCGCCGCGCTCGTCGTGGTCTCCGGGTCGGCGGTCTGCGTCCACGCCAGCCAGCCGCGCAGCGCGGTCTCGATGTGCTCGGCGTCGAAGAAGAGGGAGCCGGCGTACAGCGACGGCATCGCGACGAGCCGGACCCGGACCTCGGTCACCACGCCGAGCCCGGACTTGCCGCCGCGGAGCGCCCAGAACAGGTCGGGGTGCTGGTCGAGCGACGCCTCGACGAGCTCACCGGTCCCGGTGACCACGGTGAACGACTCGACGCGGTCCGAGCTGAACCCGTGGCTGCGCGCGAACGGCCCGAGACCGCCGCCGAGCAGGTAGCCGACCACGCCGACGCCGGCCGACGACCCGGCGATCGGCGCGAGCCCGTGGGCGTCGGCGACCGGCACGACGTCGCTCCAGAGGGCGCCCGCGCCGATGGTGGCGACCTGCGTCGCCGGGTCGACCGCGACGCCGTCGATCCGGTGCGTGGTGAGCAGGACGCCCGACGTCACGGGGGTGACGGCCCCGTGCCCGGTGGCGAGCACCGAGACCGGGACCCCCTGCTCGGCGGCCCAGCGGACCGTCGCGACGACGTCCTGCGCGGACGCGGCCCCCACCGCCACGTCCGGCGTGTGCACCACGGCGCGGTTGTGGGCGGCGACCTCGTCGGCGAACCCCTCGTCGTCCGGGAGGAGCACGGGACCGGTGGTGCGGGAAGCGAGGGGATGAGACATGCCGACGGCTCCTTGCAGATCGGGTTCACGGGCAGGCTGCCACGCGGACAGCCCCGGAAGCACGACCTTTCCACCGACCTCCGACAGTCAGCCGACCAGCAGACCGACCGCGCGGTGCAGGTCGTCCCGGACGTGCTCGGGGTCCGCCCCCGGCGTCAGGGTCACGCCGTGCACCAGCCCGAGCACCTGGTCGAGCAGCCGGTCCGCGGGCCACTCGTCGTCGCCGCGCGCGTCACGCAGGGCGGCCACCTTGCGCGCGTGGGACGACACCGACTGCGGGAGCTGCGCCAGCACCCCGGGACGCTCCAGGTTGTGCCAGAGCAGCAGCCGCACCAGCGACGGGTGCGCCCAGTTGAAGTCGAGCACCCGGACGGCGTACCCGGGCAGGTCCGCGGCGTCGAACGGCACGGCGTCGAGCAGCTGCTCGATCCGGTCCTCGATCACCGCGTCGAACAGCTGGTCCTTGCTGCCGAAGTAGGCGTAGATCCGCTGCTTGTTCGCCCCGGCACGCTCCGCGACGCGGTCGACGCGCGCGCCGGCCAGCCCGCGCTCGGCGAACTCGTCGGCGGCCGCGTCGAGGATCCGGCGCGGGGTGTCGGCGGCCATCATGCGGGCAGGGCCGTCCCGGTCAGGTCCTGGGAGACGGCCCACAGGCGTGCGGCGGTGTCCTCGTCGCGCATCCGGCGGTTGAGCTTGGCGGGGCCCGTGGGGCCGACGAGCCCGAAGCGTCCCGACGGGCCGTAGTAGCCGCCCTCGGCCGCCAGCGGGTCCGTGGCCGCGAACAGCATCGGCTCGGCGCCCTCGGGCGGCAGCTGCGACGGGACGAACGGCATGCTGCCGATGGGCGAGCGGTGCGACCCGTCGCGGCCCAGCGACGCCCCGGCGGTCTGGAGGTTGGTCTGCGTGAACCCGGGGTGGGCCGCGTTGCTCATCAGCGGCCAGCCGCGCTGCGCGCTGACGCGGGACAGGTGGCGGGCCAGCATCAGGTCCGCCAGCTTCGACTGCGCGTACGAGCGGGTGGGGCTGTACCGGCGCCGGGTCCACTGCAGGTCGTCGAACCGGATCCGCCCCACGTTCGCCATGCCGCTGCTCATGGTGGTGACCCGCCCGGCGGGCCCCGCCAGCAGCAGCGGCAGGAGCCGGTTGGTCAGCGCGAACGGGCCGAGGTAGTTGGTGCCCAGTTGCAGCTCGAACCCGTCCTCGGTCTCGAACCGCGTCGGCGGGGCCATCACGCCGGCGTTGTTGACCAGGGTGTCGAGGTGGTCGAGCTCGCTGCCCAGGGCGTCGGCGAACGCCTGCACCGACGCCAGCGACGCGAGGTCGACGATCCGCACCTCGGCTGACGCGTCGGGGTGCGCGGCCCGGATCTCCGCGAGGGCCTTCTCGCCCTTCCCCGCGGTGCGCACCGCGAGCACCACGTGGGCCCCGGCGGCGGCCAGTCGCTCCGCCGCCTCCCGGCCCGTGCCGCTGTTGGCACCGGTGACGACGACGGTGCGCCCGGTCTGGTCGGGGACTGCGTACATCTGAGGCTCCTCGCCAAGAACAACCAACTAGTTAGTTGGCAATCTGTCACGCATCTCTGCCACCGTCAAGAGGCAGCCGCGACCGCGAGAGGGTCGAATAGGAGGCATGAACACCACCGTTCCGACCATCCGCCTGAACAACGGCGTCGAGATCCCGCAGCTGGGCTTCGGCGTCTTCCAGATCGACCCGGCAGAGACCAAGGACGCGGTCCTGCAGGCCTTCGAGGTGGGCTACCGCCACATCGACACCGCGCAGATGTACAAGAACGAGCAGGGCGTCGGCGAGGCCGTCGCCGCGTCCGGCCTGTCCCGCGACGAGGTCTTCATCACCAGCAAGCTGAACAACGACGCGCACGACCCCGAGGACGCCGCGATCGCGTTCGACCTGACGCTCGACACGCTCGGCCTCGACCACGTCGACCTGTTCCTCATCCACTGGCCGATCGCCATGGTCAGCGACTTCGTCGAGACGTGGAAGGCGATGGAGGACTTCTACCGGTCCGGCCGCGCCAAGGCGATCGGCGTCTCCAACTTCCAGCCGCACCACCTGCGCCGCCTGAACGCCGAGACCACGATCACGCCGGCCGTCAACCAGGTCGAGGTGCACCCCTACCTGACGCAGGAGGAGGTGCGGGCGTTCGACACCGAGCACGGCATCGCCACCGAGGCGTGGAGCCCGATCGCGCAGGGCAAGGTGCTCGACGACCCGATCATCGTGCGGATCGCCGAGTCGCTGGGGAAGACCCCCGCGCAGGTCACGCTGCGCTGGCACCTGCAGCGCGGCGACATCGTGTTCCCCAAGTCGGTGACCCGCAGCCGCATCGAGGAGAACTTCGCGCTCTTCGACTTCGAGCTGAGCGACGTCGACCTGGCGGACATCTCCAGCCTCAACCGGGACGAGCGCACGGGCCCGGACCCGGACACGTTCGACTACGTGCCTCGGTAGATTTCGAGGACCCTGTCGATCCGGCTGATCACCGTTCGTACAGACGGTGAGCAGCCGGACCGACGCCGGCGCCGAACACCGAGGAGGACGCCATGAGCCACTACCTGCTGAGCGTGATGGAGCCCGCCGGACCCATGCCGGACGCCGAGTTCCTCGACCCGATCATCAGGGCGGTCGGCAAGGTCGACCAGGCGATGAAGGACGCCGGCATCTGGGTCTACGCCGGTGGCCTGCACGACCCGAGCACCGCGACCGTGCTGCGTGCCAAGGACGGCGACGTCATCCCCACCGACGGCCCGTTCGTCGAGGCCAAGGAGCACCTGGGCGGCTTCACGATCATCGACGTGGGGGACCTCGACGCCGCGCTCGACTGGGGCGGGCAGCTGGCCGTCGCGACGACCCTGCCCATCGAGGTGCGGCCGTTCCGCTACCAGTGACGCAGGTCGACGACGGCGCAGTCGCGAGCGTCTTCCGCGCCGAGCACGGCCGCGCGGTCGCCGTCCTGACCCGGACCTTCGGCGACCTCGACGTCGCCGAGGAGGCCGTGCAGGAGGCGTTCGTCGCGGCCGTGCAGCACTGGCCGGTCGACGGTCTCCCGCCGAGCCCGGCCGGCTGGATCATCACCACGGCCAAGCGCAAGGCCATCGACCGGCTGCGCCGGGAGGCCTCGCGCGACGACCGGCACGCCCAGGCGGCGCTGCTGCACGAGCGCGAGGAGCCGGTGGAGGTGGGACCCGTGCGGGACGACCGGCTCCGGCTGCTGTTCACCTGCTGCCACCCGGCGCTGTCCCTCGAGGCGCAGGTGGCGCTGACGCTGCGGCTGCTGGGCGGCCTGACCACCGAGGAGATCGCGCGGGCGTTCCTGGTGCCGGCGCCTACCATGGCGCAGCGGCTGGTGCGCGCCAAGGGCAAGATCCGCGACGCCCGCATCCCGTACCGGGTCCCCCGGGACGCCGACCTCCCCGACCGCCTGCGCGCGGTGCTCGCCGTGGTCTACCTCGTGTTCACGACGGGTTCGGGGGCGCTCACCCGGCAGGACCTCTGCGCGGAGGCGATCCGGCTGGGCCGCGTGCTGGTCGAGCTCATGCCCGACGAACCCGAGGCCATGGGCCTGCTGGCACTCATGGTGCTCACCGACGCCCGCAGGGACGCCCGGGTCGCGGCCGACGGGTCGCTCGTCCTGCTGAAGGACCAGGACCGCTCGCGCTGGGACGACGCCTCGTTGGAGGAGGGTCGCGAGCTCGTCCGGCGCTGCCTGCGGCGCGACCACCTCGGTCCGTACCAGCTGCAGGCCGCGATGCAGGCGGTGCACAGCGAGCCGGCGGGGACCGACTGGCGGCAGATCGTGATCCTCTACGACCAGCTGATGTCGATCGCGCCGAGCGCCGTCGTGGAGCTCAACCGGGCCGTCGCGGTGGCCGAGCTCGAGGGTCCGACCGCGGGGCTCGCGCTGGTGGACGACCTGCCGCTCGACCACTTCTACCTGTTCCACGCGGTCCGCGCGGACCTCTTGAGGCGTCTCGACCGACCCGCCGACGCCATGACCGCGTACGACGACGCGCTCGCCCTCACGCCCACCGAGGCGGAGAGCGCGTTCCTGCAGCGCAGCCGCGACGCGCTCAGCGCAGCCGGGCCACCAGCGCCGCCCGCACCGTGAACCACTCCGCGGCGACGATCGAGAAGTAGGCCGTGTCCCGCAGGCCACCGTCCGTCGCGACGGTGTGCACGCGCCGCACGCCCTCGAACCGGCCCCCGATCCGCTCGATGGCCGCGCGCGACGCCGCGTTGCGGGCATCGGTCTTCAGGGTCACCCGCAGGGTCCGCCACGTCTCGAACGCGTGGGTGAGCAGCAGCAGCTTGGCCTCGGTGTTGACCGCGGTCCGCTGCGCCGACGCCGCGTACCAGGTGCTGCCGATCTCGGCGACGGACGGCGGGAGCTGGTCGCTCGGCGCGCCTCCGACCCCGATCCCGGGCGGCCAGGGCGCCGGGTCCTGGAACAC
Organism: Cellulomonas sp. P5_C6; assembly: GCF_054049635.1. Taxonomy (NCBI): domain Bacteria; kingdom Bacillati; phylum Actinomycetota; class Actinomycetes; order Micrococcales; family Cellulomonadaceae; genus Cellulomonas; species Cellulomonas sp. P5_C6. Next base: position 40,251 of record NZ_JBFULZ010000003.1, read on the forward strand.
CTCGAGGTCGAGGAACCGCGTGCTGCCGACGAGCGCGTCGTCGGCCAGGCGTCGCACCGCGAACGGCACCGCGCGTCCCCCCGCGGCGTGCTCGAGGGCGGCGGCGACGTACGCCGCGGTGTCGTCGCGACCCTCCGGCACCCACGTGTACCCGTAGCTCCCGCGCTCCTCGGCGGCGGCGCGGGCCAGGCCCTCGACGTGCGAGAGGTCCAGCGGCTCGAGCCGCACGTGCTGCCCGGTCAGGGTGAAGGGCTCGATCATGCGGTCATCCTGGCGCAGCATGGTGGCCATGGACGAGCGTGTCTGGACCGTGGACGACCACCTGCGTGATGCCGACCCCGCCCACGTGGAGCTGTGGCGGGCGTTCGCGGCGCTGGTCGAGTCGACGGGACCGGTCACCTACGCCGTGGCGAAGACGACGATCACGTTCAAGGGTCCGCGGCGCGGGTTCGCCGGCGCCCGCCCCACCCGCCGGGGCGTCGACGGCTACCTCGACACGATGCGCCCGCTCGACGGCGACCCCCGGATCCTGCGGTCGTCGCCCTACCTCACGCGCCTCTACGTCAACCACTTCCGGATCAGCACGCTCGCGGACCTCGACGACACGTTCGCCGGCTGGGTCCGGGAGGCGTCCGCCGTCGGAGCCGGCGCCCACCTGGCCTGACGTCAGCCATCACCCGCGACCGTCGCGGAACGCGCCATGAGCAGGTTGCGCTCCCGCTGGGTGGGTGCCAGGGCCGCGGCGCGCTCGAGCTGGTCGGCGGCCTCGTCGGTGCGACCGAGCCGGATCAGCACGTCCGCACGGACCGCGCCGTACAGGTGGTAGCGGACCAGCCGGTGGTCGTCGGCGACGGCGTCGAGGGCCGCGAGCGCCGCCTCCGGCCCGTCCGCGTACAGGACCGCCACGGCCCGGTTGAGCTCGACGACCGGCGACGGTGCCAGCTGGGCGAGGGCGTCGTACAGCGCGACGATCGCCTCCCAGTCGGTCTCCTCGAAGCTCCGGGCGCGGCTGTGGCACGCCGCGATCGCCGCCTGCACGGTGTACGGGCCGAGCGGCCGGCCCAGCGTCGTCGACCGGGCCAGCGCCGCGAGCCCGTGTTCGATCAGCGCGCTGTCCCACCGCTTGCGGTCCTGGTCCTGCAGCAGCACCCCGTCGCCGCGGGCGTCGAACCGGGAGGCCTGCAGCTCCATGAGCGCCACCAGCCCGTGCACCTCGGGCTCGCGCGGCAGCAGCCCCGCGAGCACCCGGCCCAGCCGCATCGCCTCGTCGGCCAGGTCCCGGCGGACCCACGTGGGACCCGTCGTCGCCGAGTGCCCCTCGGTGAAGATCAGGTAGACCACCTCGAGCACGGAGCTGAGCCGGGCCGGCATCTGGTCGGCCTGCGGCACCTCGAACGGCACGTGCGCCTCGGCCAGCGTCCGCTTGGCGCGCGAGACGCGCTGACCGATCGTCGGGGACGGCACCAGGTAGGCGCGCGCGATCTCGTCCGTGGTCAGGCCGCCGAACAGCCGCAGCGTCAGCGCGATCCGCGACTCGCGGGGCAGCACCGGGTGGCACGTCAGGAACACGAGCGAGAGCAGGTCGTCGCCGATCGGCTCGTCGACGATCCGGTCCGCCGGCGGTTCGTCGGCGAGCCCGTGCGCCACGATCGCGTACTTGGTGCCGCGATTCTGCTCGCGCCGGATGAGGTCGATCGCGCGGTGCCGGGCCGTGACCATCAGCCACGCGCCCGGCTGGTCGGGCACGCCCGTCGTCGGCCACTGCTCGAGGGCCGCGACGAACGCGTCCTGGGCCAGCTCCTCCGCCAGCCCGACGTCCCGGACCAGGCGGGTGAGCGAGGCGATGAGCCGCGGCGACTCGATCCGCCAGATGACCTCGACCGTGCGCCGCGCGTCGGTCATCGCCCCGCTCCTCGTCAGGCTTGCGCCTTCAGGCGGTCGACGATCGCCTGCTCCCGCTCGAGCACCTCCGGCGAGACCACCTTGGCGAAGTCCTCCATCTCGAAGAACGGCCGGATCTCGAGCACGGAGACCATGCCCTCGGTGGTCGGACACCGCTTGGCCCACTCGACGGCCTCGTCGAGCGAGCTGACCTGCCAGATCCAGTAGCCGGCGACGATCTCCTTGGCCTCGGCGAACGGCCCGTCGACCACCGAGCTCTCGTGCCCGTCGAACACCAGCTTCACGCCGGCGCTGCTGGGCTGGAGACCCTCGCCGCCGAGCATGATCCCGGCGTTCACCAGCTGCTCGTTGTAGACGTTCATCACCCGGAACATCTCGTCCGTGGGCGCGACCTTGCCCTCGTCCGCGCCGGAACCCTTGATCATGACCAGGACCTTCATGGCTGTCTCCTCACGGTGGGTGCCCGCTCGACGCTAGTGCCGGGCCGGGGCCTTCACCAGGTCGTCGAACGGGGACCGGCGTTCTTCGACCGGGTGTGCCGACGAGTTTTCACCGGGCACCCCGCGCGGCCCGCTCCTAGCGTGGACGGATGACTGCTCCCGACGACCTCGAGGGCATCGCCCGCTTCTGGGACGGTGCGGCCGCCGCGTTCGACGACGAACCGGACCACGGCCTCCGCGACGCCGGGACCCGCGCCGCCTGGGCGGCCCGGCTCGCAGGCTGGCTGCCCGCCGGCCCCTGGGACGTGCTCGACCTCGGGTGCGGCACCGGGTCGCTGACGGCGCTCCTCTCCCAGGCAGGTCACCGGGTCACGGGCGTCGACGTCGCGCCGCAGATGATCGAGCGGGCCCGGGCCAAGCTCGACGCCGCCGGGCTGCCGGCGACGTTCGTCGTCGGCGACGCCGCGCGCCCGCCCGGTGGTGAGGTCGACGTGGTGCTCGCCCGCCACGTTCTCTGGACGCTGCCGGACCCGCCGGCGGCGCTCGCCCGATGGGTGTCGCTGGTCCGACCCGGTGGCACCCTCGTCCTGGTCGAGGGCCGCTGGTCGAGCGTCGGCGCCCCGTACCCCTCGGACACCCCGCCCCTGCCCTGGGACGGGGGCGTCACCGCGACGGACCTCGTCGACGCCGTCCGCCCGCTCGTCTCCGCGCTGAGGGTCGAGAACCTCAGCGACGACGACGTCCTGTGGGGCGGACCGGTCACCGACGAGCGGTACGCCGTCGTCGGCAAGGTCTGAGACGCGACGAGGGGCCCGACCGGCGGCCGGGCCCCTCGTCCGTCAGATCACGGCGCCGGGTACTCCAGCACCACGCTCGGACCCTGGATGGTCGGGGTCACGGGGTCGCCCACGTCGTTGACCACGTGGTCGATCGTGCCCGCCGCGTTCAGCGAGACGGTCAGGATGTCGTGCAGCCGCACGCCCGGCGTGACCGGCACCTCGTACGCCCGGGTGGCGTGCAGGGTCGGGTTCACGTTGGTGTAGATGTAGCTGCCCATGCCCCAGGCCTCGTGGGTCTTGACCTTGTCGCCCACCTTGTAGGCGGCCCAGCCGTTCACCCCGTCGTGCTGCCAGGACGCCTGGTCGGGGGCGTCGTACGGCAGCTCGTTCTGGAACATGATCGTCTTGCCCCGCTCGCCGTTCCAGACGACGTTGTACTTCTGGAAGTGCTCGGAGAACAGGCCGGTCGCGGTCACGTCGTTGCCGTTGACCAGCACGCCGGTGTCGGCGGTGTTGATCGTCCAGCCGACGCCCGTGCCGTGGTCGGCCCGCCAGGCCCACGTGTGGTCGATGATCGTCTGGTTGGTGTTGACGACGAGGCTGTTGGTGGCCTTGCCCACGTGCTCCCCGCCGATCCGGAAGAACACGTCCTGCACCGCGGTCGGGTTGCTCGCGCTGCTCAGCAGGGGCTTCTTGAGCCTGGCGTCGAGCGCCGAGATCTTGGTGCCCAGCTGCAGCAGCGCCGGCGAGTTCGTCGGGCCCGCGTCGAACATGAGGCCGGCGATGTCGATGCCGGGGACGTCCAGCGTCTGCATGGCCACCACGCCGTTGTCGGGGACGATCGTCGCCAGGCCGAGGCCCAGCACGACGGCGTTGGGCCACAGCACGTTGAGCGTCTTGCTGACGTGGTAGACGCCCGGTGTGAACAGCAGGTTCTTGCCGACGGCGAGAGCCGCGTTGATCTTCGCCGCGCTGTCGCCGGGCTTGGCGACGAAGAAGCTGCTGATCGGCAGCGACCGGCCCGGCGTGCTGCCGTTGGCCCACGTGGTCCCCGTGGTGTTCGTCTGCGCCGACGGCACGAACACGTTGTACTTCCCGGCGGCGTCGACATAGAGGTACGGCTTCTCGCGCGAGGCCGGGTTGGTGTCGAGCGTCGTGTACTTGTTCCCGCCCGCGAAGTCGGTGGCCGGAGCGCCCTGGACCCCGGCGAAGACCTGGTTCCACACGCTGTTGGTCCAGGTGGCCACCGAGCTGTTGCGGACCAGGAACTGCTGCTGGCTCCCGTTGATGACCAGCGGCAGGGCCGAGTCCGCGATGAAGCCGCCCGACGCGTACTGCGGACCGTCGGTGCAGTAGTCCATGAGGCTGACGTTGGCGCCGGTCACGCTCACGCGCCGCATCGGAGCGGCCTGCGAGACGGCCCAGAAGTTGGCCGAGCCGCGGCAGCCGTCGGCGTTGCCCACCTGGTAGTGGATGCTCAGGTTGGACAACGAGCGCCAGAAGTTCACCAGCGCGGTGCAGTCCGACGGGGCTCCGGGTGCCGTCGGGAAGCACTGGTTGTAGACCTCGATCGCGCCGTTGATCACGACGTCGCCGGGGTTCTGGCCCAGGCCGGCGACCTCGGTGAAGTAGCCCACCTGGAAGCGCAGCGGCTGTTCCGGGGTGCCGTACGTGCCCGGCTTGAAGAGCAGCGCGTAGCGGCCGTCACCGAACTGCGCCGGGACCTGCTGCGCCGCGATCGCGTCGACCGTCGCCTGGATGTCCGCGATCGGCTGGCTGGGGTCGAAGACGATCACGTTCGGGCCGAGGTCGGTGGGTGCCGACGCCTCCGCCGGGGCCGCGACCAGCGGCACGAGCGCGAGGCTCAGCGCCGCGACGACCACGGCGGTCGTCCGCCGGCGGTGGGGAGCCGCTGTCGCTGGTCGGTTCTGAGCATGCTGACGCCTACGAAGGAGCATGGGGGTTGGACCTTTCTCCGCACACAGGGCACGTCCGAGGACGGGCCCTCGCACGCGAGGGGGCACCGTCGTTGGCGCCGTGCACCGGACTTTTTGTTGCCGGCCAGGACAAAAGGTACTAGTCAGGTGACTCGTGTCAACCCTGACAGGTCAGTAAGTGTTTGGCCCTCGCGCCTCAGCCGCGGGCGGCGGTCGTCCCGGCGAGCCGCCGGATCCACGGCGGCGTCCCCCGGCCGCGGACGGCGTCCGTCGCGAGCCGCAGGCGGGCCGCGGCCACCTCGGACCGACTCACCTCGACCACCGCGCGCGCCGCCGACGGGCGGACCGGCGCGGCGGCGTCGGCGGCCACGAAGTCGACGTCGTCGCCGCCCCCACGGTCCTCCAGGGCCTGGAGCACGTCGAGCGACAGACCGGCGAGGAACGCGTCGTCGTCGGCCGTGGCCAGGGGCGACGTCGCCAGCAGCGCGAGCGCGTCGAGCCCGACCGAGCGCCGGCTGTCGTCGTCGGCGAACGCCAGGTCCACGGCCCACTGCACACGTGCCCACCACTGGGCCCGGGCGTCGGCCGCGCTGCGCTGCCGGACGGTGAGGATGCCGACGATGAGGGCGCCGATCGCGCCGATCGCGGCCACCAGCGGCCCGAGGGTCGCGACGATGACGTACCAGGGCTCCTCGGACAGCGTCGCGCTCATCAGGCCTGACATCCCACCTCTTCCGTCTTCCGTCTTCCGTCGACGACGCTGGCGAGCGTATCGGGCACCCCCGACGGCCACCCGCCGGCGTCACTCGGAGGCGTCGAGGACCTCCGCGAGCCGGCGCAGGATCATGCTGCGCCAGCCGCCGCCCATGATCCGGCGGGACAGCTGGGCGACCTGGTCGTCCGGGTCGAAGCCGGCGTGCTCGAGGAACAGCCGCGTCCCGCGCCCTTCGGCCTCGAGGGTCCAGGTGACCGTCGTCGGGACCAGGTCGGGGTCGGCCGCGTCGGTCCACGTGACCTGGAGCATGCGCGGCGGCTCGATCGCGAGGACCGTGCTCGCGACCGTGCCGGAGAACCCGGTCGCCTCGACCCGCCGGCCCGCCATGGTGAAGCGGTGGCCCACCTCCGGCACGAAGTCGTTCGTCATCAGCCACCGCGACATCAGATCCGGCGTCGTGAGGGCCCGCCACACCTTCTCGGGCGGGTGCGGGAAGAACTGGTCGACGCGGATGGTCGTCGGATCGGTCGCCTCGTCCTCCGCCGGGAGCTCCCCGCCCGTCGTCCCCTGGTCAGTCATGGTCCTCACCCTTCGTCGCTGGTGTCGCTGGTGTCGCTGGTGTCGCTGTTGCCGCTGGTTCGTCGTCCATCTGGTCGAGCACGGCTCCGAGGGCGGTCAGCCGCCCGCGCCAGAAGCGCTCGTACGGCGTCAGCCAGCCGGCGAGGTCCCCCAGCGGCTCGGCGGTCACCGAGTAGATCCGGTTCCGGCCCGCCGGCCGCTCCCTCACGAGGCCGCCCTCGCGGAGCGCGGCCAGGTGCTCCGACACGCTCGGCCGTGACATCTCGAACGCCGCCGCCAGCTCCGTGACGGTCTTGTCGCCGGTCAGCAGCGCGTCGAGGATGTCGCGCCGCGTGGGGTTGGCCAGCGCGCCGAACAGCCGGTCGAGCGCCGAGTCCTTGAGCCGACGCGGCATCAGCCGCGCCCTCGCACCTGCTGCTCGATCATGCGGCGATAATAGGTAGGTATTTTCCTACCCGTCAACTTCCGTTCCCTCCGGGCCCGCCAGGACGGATAGTGGGGACGAACCGCCGCGACGCTCGAGGGAGAGACCGATGGCCGGCACGGGAACCAAGGACGACCCCTGGCAGCTGACGACGGCGCCCGGCTCGTCCGCGTACACGATGTACCGCGACGAGTCCGCCGACCCGCCCGCCCTCGTCTGCCAGGTCGGCTCGACCACGCTGAAGTACCACCTGAGCGCGATCGCGGACCTGCACGCGTGGCTGCTCGCTCAGGGCGACGCGGTTCCGCTCGGCGCGGCCGACGAGCAGAAGCCGGCCGCCGCGGGGACCGTCGAGGCGTGGGGTCGCGACGAGAGCAACCCCGTCGGCGGCTGGTACGGGCTCCGCAAGGGGTACCGCGGCCGGTTCGGCATGTACCTGCCGCCGCTGCTCGAGGCGCTCGGCCTGGTCGAGCTGACGCACGACGCGCGCAACAACACCGTCCGCGCGATCCCCTCCTGAGGAGCGCCTGAGGGCCCACGCCGCTCGAGCTGCTCGCCGCCCTAGCGTGGGGTCCCGACGACGGGGGACCCATGAGCATCGCGGTGGCCTGGGGCGTGAACGCGGCCGAGCAGCGGCGCGAGTACCCCTGCGACGCCCTCGTGCCGGCTCCGGCCCGGCGGCTCTTCCGCGGCGTCGACGTCCTCGCCCCGCCCGAGGTCGTCTACCGGTGGCTGTGCCAGTTCCGCGTCGCGCCGTACAGCTACGACTGGATCGACAACGGGGGCCGACGGAGCCCCCGGACCGCGCTGCCCTGGACGTGGGAGCTGGAGGTCGGGCAGCGGTTCTCGCGGATCTTCACGCTCGACTCGTTCGTCGCCGACCAGCACCTGACGGTCCGGATGGCACCGGGGGCGGGCCGGCGACTGTTCGGCGACGTCGCCCTCACCTATGCCCTCACCCCGGGTCCGACGCACACCCGGCTCGTCGCGGTCCTCCGCGTGCCCGAGCCGCGCACCCGGACCCGAGCCGTGCGGACCTGGCTCCTGGCCTGGGGCGACCTGGTGATGATGCGCAAACAGCTCCGCACCTTCGCCGGCCTGGCGGAGGCCGAGCACGCCCGCACCACCGGCCGCGGGACCGCGAGCTAGTCGAGCGTGTACTCGAGCCGCAGCCGGTGCGTGCCGTCCGCGTCGACCGAGATCACGCCGGTGCCCGCGATGCCGAGGAGTTCCCCGGTGCCGCTCGACGGGACGACGACCAGGTGCTCGTCGAACCGGTCCATCCCGTGCGTCGATGCGGCATGGACGTAGTTGAAGCTCCCGCTCCGACCGTCCAGGGACCCCTCGAACGACTCCATCGCCACGTACGTCCCCACCCCGCGGGCCGGGTCGAAGGCGGACGTGAACAGCGTGGTCGACCGACCGTCGATCCCGCCGGAGTACTGCTTGGCCATCGTGGCCACGCCGACTGCCAGCGCGGTCACCACCGGATCCTCCTCGGCGATCGGCACGCCGACGAAGCCGCTGACGGTGAAGGTCCCCTCGGTGATCATCCGTGCACGCTAGCGACGGCCTCCGACATCCGGATCGCGGCCGGGGGCGACCGCACCCGCTCCCTAGAAGGGTGGGTCGCCGAGGTCGATCGGGCGTGGGGGTGGTTGGTGGGTGAGGAGGTCGGGGGTGGTGTGGATGAGGGCGGGGTGGCGGGCGTAGGTCAGGCCGTGTCGGTCGGTCCAGGTGGAGACGCCGGTGGCGGGGTTGTAGGTGACGTTCCACCAGCCTTCGGTCTTGGCTTGGTGGTGGTGCTTGCACAGGGCGTGCAGGTTCGCCTCGCACGTCTGCAGGTCGTGCACTTGCCCCTGGCCCGGTTCGTGGCCCGGGTGCGGCCGGTCCTGCGCGGCGCGGTCGTGGTCATACGGGGTGCGGTGGTCGATCTCGCAGCGGGTGGCGGGTTGTCGGCAGCCTGGGAAGGTGCAGGTCACGTCCCGGGCTTGCACGGTGCGGGTCAGGTCGGCCCCGGGGCGGTACGACGTCGTGCCGACGGCGCAGACCTGCCCGGTGTCCGGGTCGGTCAGGACGCGTCGCCAGGTGCCGTCCTGGGCGAGCTCGCGGGCGACCTGCGCCGGGACCGGCCCGTAGGACCCGAGGAACCCGGGCGCGTCATCCAGGCCGAGCAGCGTGGTGGCGGCCACGGACAGCTGCACGGCGACCCGTTGCCCGTGCTTGCGGGGCAGCGGGGTGCCGTCGGGGGTGGCTTGCCGGTCGAGGATGGCGGTGAACACGTCGCTGAAGGCGTCCGCCCGCCGCTGGTCCACGGTGCGCTGGTCCCCGTCGAGGGTGGCGTGTCCGGCCAGGGCGTCGATCGCGGTGAACGCCGCCGTGGCTTCGGCGGCGGGTAGGTAGGCGACCAGTCGGGCCATCGCGTCGGGGGCCAGGATGAGGTCGATGCCGCGGCGGTCGCGTTCGGCGA